>JAYVMQ010000236.1:0-12529 GCA_043758855.1 Chloroflexota bacterium | reverse complement strand
CAGGCTCCGACGAGCAGCCCGACCGCGAGGGTCGCAGCAATGCGTTTAGAACTGAACATTTCGATCTCGCCTCCTCATTCGATGGGTCGCCAAGTTCGGCGGTGGGTTGGAGTCGTGCTGGTCAGGGCACGCCCTCGACCTCGGGGTCGGGCCCGCGCAGGCCCGGGCGTCGACGGCTCTTCCGGGGGGCGGTCTTGCCACCTGGCCAGGATCGGTCGCGTGTTCCGCCGGGCCGCGACACATGGCCCCGAATGGGATCCGCCCCGCTGGCGTCCATCCGGCTCAACAGGAGCTCGCCTGCTTCGATGACATGGGTCCGCACGGCCGCCTCCACAGCGTACGGGTCACGATGCGCCACCGCTGCGGCGATCGGCTCGTGCTGGCCGACCAGGGTCGGCGCATCGGCCGAAATGAGCTGGTTCGTGAGGACAATCCGGCGGGACAGGAACTGGAGCGCATCGAGACGGTCGAGGAGCATCTGGTGCCCGCAATGGAGGAAGACCGCCCGGTGGAAGCCGGCGTCGGCATCGGCGACGCCGAGCGGGTCGGCCGCGGCCGTCGCTGCCCGGAGCCGATCGAACGCACCGCGGACTTCGTCCTGGTAGACCCGCGATGAGCCGCTGGCTTCAACGGCCAGTCGGGCGGCATACGGCTCGAGCAGGGCCCGCAGGCTGGTGACCTCCCAGACAGCGCGCAGCGACAGCTGCGAGACGAAGGCGCCCCGGCGCGGGAAGACGTCGACGAGCCCCCGGTCGGCCAGCCCGCGCAGCGCTTCGCGTACGGTGCCCCGCGACGTATTCAGGTCCGTGGCCAGGGCAATCTCCGGCAGCCGGGCGCCGGGGGCAAAGCCTCCGCGGACGATGGCGTCGCGGATGTAATTGCTGACAGCCGCGGTCAACGTGTCGGGCCGCTGGAGCGGGATCACCGGAGGTGGTTCAATCATTGTTGATTGCCGAACAATAGACGGTGGGACATCGTTCCGCAACTGCGAGGATATCGACCAGATCAGCGATCAGAGCCGCTTGATCCTTGGCCGGTACAGGGCGATCGCCGCCTGATTCGCCTCATCACCGCCCGCGCTGTTCGCGCTCCGCCAGATCGGTGGCTGGACGCCCCGTCGGGCGAGTTCGGCGATCGCCTCCAACATCAGGGCGTTGAGGGCGAACGAATTGGCGAACGTGGAGACCGCCCCGACATGTTCGTGGATCCCGTCGACCTCCATCAGCGCGTCGCCCACCGGGACCTTGGTGTCGATCGTGATATCGACCACGTCGGCCAGATCCTGATGACTGGGGTGACGGGCTGGATGGTCCTTGGGCAGGGACCGCTGGATCTCGAGGGAGGTGACGCCGATCGTCGTGACCCCGATCTCCCGGGCGTAGGTCGCACAGTCGATCGAGCCTGCGTTGACCCCGTAGGCGTTGACGATGATCAGGATGTCGCCGGCCGTCAGGTAGGCGTTCTGGAGCACGCTCCGGCCGAAGCCCGGCGTTCGCTCCAGGGCCATCGAGCGCAGGGCACCGTTGGTCAGCAGGAAGCCGCCGTCGAGAATCGCGTTCACGCAGGCCAGGCCGCCCGCTCGGTAGAAGATCTCCTCGGCGCCCATCGAGGAGTGGCCGCCCGGACCGATCACGTTGACCAGGCGGTCTGCCGCGACCCGATCGGCCACGGCGGAAGCCGCGCGGAGGATCGAGGTGCGTTCCTCGGCGGCAATCCGGCCAAGGATGGCATTCACCCGGGCCAGGTACTCGTCATAGATGGCTACAGTCATACCCTGATTCCTTTCGGGATTGGTCAAGCCCAAGATCGTGTGGATTGCTCGGCGCGTCGGACGAGCTCGATTGCAGCCTCCGCCAGGCGTTCGCCCTGGCCCGCCTCAAGAACGCTCGCATTCGGTTCGTAGCCACCTTGCGTGAAGGCGTCGTCCGTCGGGATATAGCCGACCGTGCCATCACACAGGGCCGCAATGCAGGTTGTGGCTTCGCCCAGCTGATCCCGGATCCTCCGGCCGAGGGCAACGAACAACTCACCCTGCACGCCAACCTGGGTGAACGGCCCAAAGCCGATGCCGCTGATCCGGACGGAGACCGGGCTGTCACGATCGTCGGCCGCCGCCTGGCCGGCGACGAGCTCGGCATACGCTGCTGCGACCAGGGCGTGATGGGTCGCGTCGGCGGACAGGTCGGCTTCCCGCACGGCGGTGGCGGCTGCCGCGGCGAGGTCCGCCGCACGGCGCGCCGCAACGCGCTCGGGCAACCGCTTGCGGGTGAGTTCGATGACCTCCGAGGTTGCCCAGACCCGGTCCGCAGGCATCGGCCGAAGAGTCTCGTAGACCGCCTTGGCCGTCACGGCGAGCGCCCGGCCGTAGCGTTCGGCGGACTCGTACGTCCGCCACGGGACGACGACTCCAACCATGCTCCCTTCCGGCGAGTAGCCGCCCGGATTGACGTCGCCCTGGGGGCCGGTCGTAAAGACGGCCAGCCCGCCGATCGACGACTCGAGCTCCCGGCACAGGACGCCGGGATAGTCTGCCGAATAGAGCGTGTTGTTCGGACCGAGGGTCGTCGGGTGGCAGCCGTAGTTCAGGAGCGTGGCGAGCGGGCCCCCTCGGGCGTCGTCGAAGCGCACGACAGTGACCCGATCATCGAGCGGACCGCCGTGCGGGCGTCGATTGGCACCGATCCCGCTGACATGGCCAACGCCCACGGCAATCGAGGCCTCCTGGCGCGTCGCACAGGCTTCGACGACAGCGCCCGCAATCCGGCTCGCGATCATCCTCTCGACGTCGCTGCCGCGCTGTGCGACCGGGCCGCTGTGGGTGTGCGTGCCGATCAGCTGGAGACGCTCGCGCGGCATGCCGATCGACTGCAGGACCTGCTCCGCGACGAGGGCCTGAACCCCCGGGTCAATCTGCAGGAGCTCGGCCACCACCATCGCGACCAGCGTGCCGTCGGCACCCTCACCGGCGAGAACGCGAACGTGGAGCGGGTCATGGACACCCGTCGCGCCGCTCGTGCGCGCCTCGAATCCGTCCATCGGGCAACCGAGGGGCGGGGTGATGTCGACCCGGGCGGTGCCGATCTTCATCGGGTCGCCCCGGTCAGCTCGATCGCCCGGCCGGTCTCGCTCGCCTGGTAGGCGGCCGTCACGATCTCGACGGCGTTGCGGCCGTCCTCGCCGGTGATTGCCGGCACTCGCCCGGTACGGATCGCCGCGACGAGGTCGGCGTACTGGCGGATATGACCGGTGGCGTCCGTGCCCCAGGTTGCCGGAGCAAGAGCGGCGGTCGCCGGTTCCGCTCGGAGTGGGAGCTCCGGCGGCCCACTCGAGGCGCCGTCTTCGACAGACCACTCGGTCGCCTCGTCGCCGACGATCCGGGCATGCCCCCGCTCGCCGTAGATCCGGAGCTCGGGCGCGAACTCAGGGGTCGCGCACGTCGTCGCCACGATCGCGCCGAGGGCGCCTGAAGCGAACCGAAGGCTGACCGTCGCGCTGTCCTCGGCCTCCATCGTGTGGCCGATCGTCGCGACGTGGGCGGCGACCGACTCGACCGGGCCACCGATCCAGCGCACGAGGTCGACCATGTGGATCGCCTGGTTCATCAGGACGCCGCCGTCCAGGGCACGCGTCCCACGCCATGCGGCGCTGTCGTAGTACGACTGCGGGCGCTGATAGAGGCCCTCGACCAGCAGCAGCACAATCCGTCCGAAAGCCTGGGCCCCGACCGCCTGTGCGAGGGCCTGCATCACCGGCTCGAAACGACGTTGTGAAATCGTGACGACCAGGCGCCCGACGCGTCGCCCCTCGGCGATCAGGCCGTCGGCATCCGAGACCGTCAGGGCCAGTGGTTTCTCGACGACAACGTGCTTGCCCCGGCCGAGTGCGGCGAGGGCAATGGCGGCGTGCGTCCCGGACGGCGTGCAGATGGCGACGGCGTCGACATCGTCCCGGGCCAGCAGCGTGTTGAAGTCGGTCGTCCAGGGCACGCCCCAGCGTTCACCGACCCGTCGGGCACGATCGTTCGACGCACGGCCCGCGACAGCGACGAGTTCGGCGCCATCGACCGCCCTGATCGCCTCCACGTGCTGGGTCGAGATCGCCCCGCAGCCGATCACTCCGAACCGGATCGGGCCGTCCATGGCTGGTCCGCCCGGGACCGGCTGGTCGCTCACGCCCGGGCCGCCGCCACCTTGGCCACGGCGGTCACGACGTCATCGATATCGGCCCGGGATCCAAGCAGGATCGGCATCGAGAACATCAGGACCTCGTCGGCGGCGGCACGCTCGGCCGCCGGGCACGCAACCGGTTCACGACCTCCGAGCCGGGCAACTTCTTCGCGAACGGCCTGGTTCCGATTGAGCGGCACGTAGCCGTGGAAGACCGGCACGCCCTCGGCTTGGAGCGCATCGGCGAAACGCATCTTCGGCAGGCCGCCGTGCTGCTCTCCGAGCCAGCGCCAGTGGTAGGTGTACCAGCTGTGGGCGGTCACGCCCTCGGGAACCTTGGCCGCGACGACGTCCGGGATCTGCTCGAGCTGCTGGGTGAGGTAGGCAGCAGCTTCGGCCCGTTGCTGCTGCTGGGCGGGCATCCGGCGCATCTGGGCCAGCAGGACCGCGCCCTGGAACTCGCTCAGGCGCAGGTTCCAGCCGATCCGGACGTGCTCATACCATTCCCCACCGCGCCGGCGGCCGACGTTGCGATACGACCACAAGAGCTCATCGAGCTCGTCGTCATTCGTGACCATGATCCCGCCTTCGCCCGCGGTGATTGGCTTGGACGACTGAAAGCTGAAGACTCCGACGTCGCCGATCGCCCCGACCGGCCGCCCGCGCCAGGCGGCGCCGTGGGCCTGGGCGGCATCCTCGACGACGCGCAGCCCGTGGCGGGCAGCGGCGGCCATCACGCCATCCATGTCCGCCGGCGAGCCGCCGTGATGGACCGGCACGATCGCCCGGGTGCGCGAGGTCACGGCCTGATCGATCAAGGCCGGATCGATCAGGAGTGTCTCGGGGTCCACATCGACGAAGACAGGGATCGCACCGAGCATCAGCGCCGCGTTGGCCGTGGCGATGAACGTGTAGGGCGGAACGAGGACCTCGTCGTCGGGACCGATCCCGATCGCCTTCAGGGCAACCATCAGGCCCATCGTGGCATTGACCACGGTCACTCCGTGGCGAGCTGCCTGGAGCTCCGCGAACTCGACTTCGAGCTGCTTGACGTAGGTGCCGTCGATCGAGCCCCACACGCCGCTGTGCAGGGCAGACAGCAGGATCTCCTCCTCGGCCGGCCCGAACTGGGGCCACGCCGGGAACGAAGCCGTCCGGACCGGCGTGCCACCGTCGATGGCCAGCGGGCTGTGGATTGCAGGAACGGTCGACATCGAAGGCCTCCTTCGGGGTGGCGGTTAGCGCGGGACGGCGGACATGGCAGCAATGTCCGCGAACAGGACGACATCCGGATGGCGGCGAAGGGCCGAGGCGGGACAGGCCACCTCGATCGGGCCGTCGAGCGCCCGGGCCACCGCCGGCGCCTTGGCCTCCCCAGGCACGACGACGCTGATCGCCCGGCTGGCCAGGATCGTCGACATCGTGACGGTCATGGCCAGATGGGGCACAAGCTCGATCGACGCGAAGGCCCCGTCGCGGACCTGCTGGGCCCGGCTCGTTTCGTCGATCTCGACCGGCTTGACCACCAGCGGATCCTCGAAGTCGGCGACATGGGGGTCGTTGAAGGCGACGTGGCCGTTCTCGCCGATCCCGACCAGGGCGAGGTCCAGGCCGCCGTCGGCGATCAACGCCCCGTACCGTCGGCATTCAGCGCCTGGATCGGTGGTCGTCGGATCGAGCTTCTCGACCCGGCCCGGATGGACGATCGAGAAGATGTGCCGATCGAGCCACGGACCGAATGCCTGCTCGTCGTCACGGGCCAAGCCGACGTACTCATCCATGTGGAAGGCATCGACCCGGCCCCAGTCGATCCCCTCGGCCCCGCACAGCGCCGCCAGGAACTCGGCCTGGGAGGCGGCCGCCGCGAACAGCAGGCGCGCCCGCCGGGTCGAGTCGCCGAGCAGGCCGCGCAGCCGGATGGCGACATGGTCGGCCGCCGCGGCACCCATCGCCGCCCGGTCGGGAAAGACCCTGACCGCCAGCCGGTCGCGCTCGATCTCGATCATGGTCGCTCGGGCACGAAGACGACGAAGAAGACGTAGTCGAGGGGCACGGCCCCGGTGTTCGTGATCAGGTGCTCGGTGCCCATCGGGATGAGCACGCCGCTGCCCGCCCGGACATCGGTCCGCTGCCCGTCGAGCTCGACGAAGCCCTCGCCGGTCGCCACGTAGTAGGTTTGGTCCTCGTCGGCGTGGACGTGGGCCGGGACGGTCTCGCCCGGCCAGATCCGGACGTGGGTCACGTTCAGCCGCTTCGTCTCGAACAGCGGCCGGTAGTCGGCGTAGGTCTGGGGCTCGGGCGCGATCTCGCTGATGTTCCTGATCATGAGCGGACCGCTCGATCGATCGGCGTTGCGGGCGCGGCGGCTGGATCGGGGGCCAGGTGGTCGGCGCCGTCGATCGGACCCAGGGCCACGGCGTCGTAGTCCCAGCCATGCTCGACGCACATCAGCCGGACGTGGCTGTCCCAGGTCGGCTCGGCCGCCGAATGACCGGCCGTGAAGCAATCGATGCTGAGGTACACAAATGGGGTCGCGCCGGTGCAGCGGACGGCGTGGTGGACACCGGGCGGGGTCCGGACGAAGTCGCCGACATTGAGCGGGAATGTCTCCGGCTCGGTCAGGCCGACCGTCATCTCCGCCTCGCCCTTCACGACGAAGAAGACCTGCTCGGCATCGGGATGGACGTGGAGCGGCGGGGCCTCGCCCGGCTCGAGGATGACCCAGAAGGCCTCGGACGCGGCGCCATCCTTGCGGTCCATAATCAGGTCGTTCGTGTGGGTCGGGAAGCGGTAGCGGCTGACATGGCGCGAATCGAACACGTATTGGGTCACGGCGGACCATCCTTCCCTAGCACCGTTAATTGTCCTACAATAGTGCAATTGCTCGGGTGGGGTCAATCGCTGGCAGGGCGGTCTGCGGGACGACCCTCCGGCACGCGTGACCGTCCCCGATCGGGCGCAAATGAGGGCAAGGGATGAGTGGGATCTTCGGCCTCGAGGGGTCCATTGCGGTGGTGATCGGGGGCACTGGCGTGCTCGGAGGCGCCATCTGCCACGGCCTTGCTGAGGCAGGCGCTGCCGTCGCCGTTCTCGGCCGATCACGCGAGCGGGCGGACGCTCGGCGAACCGCACTCGAAGCAAGTGGCGGGCGGGCGATCGCCGTGACCGTCGACTCGACCCTGCCCGACTCGGTGAACGCAGCCCGTCAGGAGGTCGAGCAACGCCTCGGTCCGGCGGACATCCTGGTCAACGCCGCGGGCGTCAACAGCTTGACGCCATTCCTTGAGATCGACCTTGCGGAATGGCATCGGATCCTCGATGTCGACCTGACCTCGGTCTTCGTCGCCTGCCAGGTGTTCGGGCGGGCGATGATCGAGCGAGGGGCGGGCGGCTCGATCATCAACATCTCCTCGGCCTCGTCCGGCCCACCACTCTCGCGGGTGGCGGCCTACTCCGTGGCGAAAGCCGGGCTCAACAACCTCACCCAATACCTCGCCCGGGAGTTCGCGCCGCACGGCATCCGGGTCAACGCGATCGCTCCGGGCTTCTTCCCGGCCGAACAGAACCGAAAATTGCTCTCGACGGAACGGATTGACGCGATTCTCGGCCATACGCCGGCTGGCCGGCTCGGACAGCCCGAGGAACTCGCGGGAACCGCTGTGTGGCTGGCATCCGCGCGCGCGTCCGGGTTCGTGACCGGTGCAATCGTTCACGTCGACGGCGGATTCAGTGCGATGACGATATGAGCCCGGGGATCACCGAGGCGCTCGATCGCGCTCATCCGCGTTGCCAGGAGGTCACTTCAGCGTGAACGAGAAGGCGGCTATGCAGCAAGACGTCCCCGTCCTCGCCGGCGCCGACCCGGCGGCCCCCGACCCGTTGTCCGTGTTCCGGCACGAACAGCTGCCGGCCTGGGCGCTCGTCCGTCAACGCTTCGACACGACCGAGATCGTGGACGTGCACGCGGCTGTCGAAACCGCCTTCGCGGCCCTGGGCGACGTGATCCAACCAGGCCAACGAGTCTGCCTTGGCCTCGGCAGCCGCGGAATCGACCGGATCGACGAGGTCGCCCGCGCGGCGGTGGGGGCTGTCCTGGCGCGAGGCGGCCGTCCGTTCGGCGTCCCGGCCATGGGCAGCCACGGCGGAGCCACTGCCGACGGCCAGCTGGAGGTCCTCGCTTCGCTGGGCATCACGCCCGAGCGGATCGGCTGCGAGATTCGATCGAGCATGGAGCCGGTCCAGATCGGCGAGCTTGACGGCCGGATCCCGGTGTACTTCGATCGGCACGCATTCGAGGAGGCCGATCTCGTGATCCCGATCAATCGGGTGAAGCCCCACACGGACTTCAGCGGCCCGGTCGAGAGTGGGCTGCTGAAGATGATCGCGATCGGGTTCGGCAAGCAACGCGGTGCCGACACGTTTCACGGTCAGGGCTTCCCATCGTTTGCCGAGCTGATCCCCGCCGTTGGGAGGTATTCGCTTGGGCGGGTGAGCATTCCGTTCGGCCTGGCGCTCGTCGAGAACAGCTATGCCCGCCTGCGCCGCATCGAGGCGATCCCGGCGGCGTCCATCTGGGATCGCGAGCGTGAGCTTCAGGACGAGGCAGACAGCTACCTGGCGCGGCTGCCGATGGCCGCCCTGGACGTGCTCATCCTCGACCGGATCGGGAAGGACATCAGTGGCCTGGGAATGGACTCGAACGTGGTCGGTCGCTATTACGACGGACCGACCGGCCGGGGTCCATCAATTCAGCGGATCATCGTCCGTGATCTGACCGACGAGACGGAGGGCAACGCCGTCGGGATCGGGATGGCCGATGTCGCCCTGCGACGCGCTGTCGAGCGGATGGAACCGATGCGGACGTACATGAACTGCATCACGGCCAAGACGCCAGAGGGAGCCCGGGTTGCGCTCACGGTGGGCACCGACCGCGAGGCGCTCGATGTCGCCATTGCGTGCTGCATCAAGGTGGATTCGGCGACCGCGCGGATCGCCCGGATCGTCGATACGAAGCACGTCGACTTGCTGTACGCCTCGGAGTCGCTCCTGCCGGAACTCCTCGCCGGCGGCATGTGTGAGGTCGTGACCGGCCCGTCGTCCATCGCGTTCGGTCCGGACGGCCACTTCCAGGACCGCTTCCCGGGATGACGCTCGCTCGACGGCTGAGCACGCCCAGCCTGATCGCAACAGTCCGCGCAGCGCTGCCCGACGGAGCCGTCGCAGTGGCTCACTTCGAGTCCCTGGTCGGGATCGTCGACGACCTTGGCTCATGCGTGCTGGCACTGTCGGGCGGGATTGATTCGAGTTTCCTGTTCGCGGTCGCGTCGCGGCTGCTCGGCCCGCGATGCCTCGCCGTGACGGGCGATTCGCTCGCGGTGCCGGCCTGGGACCGGGCCGACGCGCGCGACGCAGGCGCCGCCGCGGAGCTCTATGGTGCGTCGTGGCGGGTCGTCGCGACCCGTGAGCTCGACGATCCTCGATACGCCCAGAATCCGCGCTCGCGCTGCTTCTTCTGCAAGTCCGAGGTGTACGGGGTGCTCGACACGATTGCCCGCTCCGAAGGCTACGCGTGGGTGGTCGACGGCACGAACGCCAACGACGTCGAAGCTTCCGATCGGCCCGGAATGGCCGCCGGACGGGCGCTCGGGGTTCGCTCCCCGTTGGCCGAGGCCGGTGTGACCAAGTCCGACGTCCGTGCCCTGGCCCAGGCGCTCGGCCTCAGGGACTGGGATCGTCCGTCATCGGCCTGCCTCTCGAGCCGGATCCCATTCGGAGCGCGGATCACGCCCGAGCGGCTCCGCCGCGTGGAGAGCGCAGAGCTGGGGGTTCGCGCCCTTGGCTATACCCAGGTCCGAGTCCGCGACTTCGGTGACCGGGCCCGCGTCGAGGTCGAAGCGGCCCAGATGAGCCACCTGCTCGCCAACTCCCAGCCCGTGGACGCCACGCTGCAGGCGGCGGGCTTCGCGTCGTGGTCCGCCGCCACGTACGTTGGCACCGGCGCAGGCGACATCGGGGGCACCGATCTCTAGGGCCGGGGACCCGACGCCGGTCGAGCCGGCGAGCCAGGAGGGTCGGCTCGCGCACCTGCTTGCGAGCGTGGCGGTTGGCGAGGTGAGTGTCGACCAGGCCCTCGAATCATTGCGACGGCTTCCGTTCGCGGATCTCGGCTTTGCCCGGGTGGACCATCATCGCTGGCTCCGTCAGCATCAACTTGAGTTCGTGTACGGTCCAGGGAAGACGACGGCGCAGCTCGAGGCGATCGTCACGAACCTCCTCGACGAAGGCGAGGTCAGCGTCGTGGTTACCCGGCTGGCCGAGGACGCCGCGACGCCGCTTCTTGCCCTGGCTGCCGCCCGCGCCCTGGTGGTCGATTGGCGCCCGGCGACCGGCCTGCTGGCCCTGCCGCGCTTCGTACCCGCCGCGCGGGGCAACCTGCTCGTGCTGACCGCCGGGACGGCCGACCTCCCGGTGGCAGAAGAGGCCGAACTCGTGGGACGGCTGCACGGCGCCACGACCAGCCTGATCGCCGATGTCGGCGTGGCCGGCCTGCACCGCCTCCTGGCAGAATTGCCAGCGCTGGGCAAAGCCGACGCCGTGATCGTCGTGGCGGGGATGGAGGGTGCCCTGGCAAGCGTCGTCGGCGGGCTCGCATCCGTCCCGGTCATCGCCTGTCCGACGAGCGTGGGCTACGGCGCGAACCTCGGTGGGCTGACGGCCCTGCTGGCAATGATCTCCTCCTGCGCCCCGGGGGTCGCGGTCGTGAACGTGGACGACGGCGTCGGAGCGGGCACAATCGGCGCGATGATCGCCCGGGGTCGAGACCGATGACCCGCCTCGCGTACCTCGATCTGATTGGGGGGGTCGCGGGCGACATGCTGCTGGCCGCCCTGATCGATGCCGGGGCCGACGCCGAGGCCGTGTTTCAGGCGCTCCGGGGTGCCGGCCTGGCGAATCGCGGACCTCGGGCCGAAACCGTCATGCGTCACGGGATCCGCGCTCTGCATATCGCCGGGACACCGGCTACGGACCAGTCACCGCGGACCCTGGCCGAGATCCTGGCGATCGTCGAGCGTGTCGGCCTCCCAGCCAACGTATCGGCTCGAGCCACGGAGGTGTTCCGTCGGCTCGCCGGCGCGGAGGCCCGGGCCCACGGCCGGCCGATCGAAGGCGTCCATTTGCACGAGGCCGGCGACGATGATGCGATCTTCGACGTCGTCGGGGTGCTCCTCGCCCTCGACGATCTCGGGATCGACGAGGTCAGGTCGTCGCCCGTCCCCCTCGGCGGTGGCAGAAGCCGGACGGGCATGACGTGGCCCGGGCCGGCGACCCTGGAGTTGCTTCGCGAGCTGCCGGTCAGCGGCCCCCCGCCCATGGGCGAAGCAACTACACCCACCGGAGCTGCCCTGGTCGCAAGCGTCGCGACGTCATTCGGTGAGGCACCCTCGATGACGTTAAGCCGCACGGGCTACGGAGCCGGCACTCGCGACTCACCCGAGGGTCCGAACATTGTTCGTGTCCTTGTGGGGGAGACGTCCAAGGGGTGGACCCTTGAGAGTGGGGTGCGCCTCTTCGAGGCCAACGTCGACGATCTTGCCCCGCAACTCCTCGCCGACGCTGCGGAAGCGCTGTTCAGGGCAGGCGCACTGGATGTGTGGCAGACGCCGATTGTGATGAAGCGCGGTCGACTGGCGGTGACGCTATCAGCGCTCGCGGCCACCGACTCGGCCGATACCGTCCGCCAGGCGTTCTTCCAATCGACGACTACCCTCGGTGTTCGCGAGAATCCGGTACAGCGAGCCGTCTTGGCGCGGGAGATTGTGAGCGTGGACGTTCGCGGCCTCCGGGTCCGCGTGAAGCGCGCATACCTCGAGGGCCAGATCGTGACGAACATGCCCGAGCACGCCGATCTCGACCAGGTAGCAAGAGAGTACGGAGTGCCAATCCGGCAGGTCTGGAGCGAGGCGATGGCGGCCATCCACCTCGAAATGGAGGGCAGTGACGAGCGCTGACCGCGATAACAGCCCGGGAGCCGCCTGCGTCTTCGGATCTTCAGGTGGGCGGTCTCGACGCTGAAGAGGTTATCGGTCAAAGATCGCCAATGGGGTACCGCTCACGTTCTGGTAGACGAGGCTCAAGAATGACGTCGCCGGCCTCTATGCGCTGGTGATGCTCCAGGCGCGCGGTCAAGCGGACGGCCACGAAGCCGGCGATCGTGTGGCGTTCGGGCAGCGTCAGGCCGAGGCCGCGGGACCCTGCGATGACGAGGTCCATGACCGCCCTGTGGGGTGCCAATAACCGAGTCGTCACGCGGCGATGTCGTACTCGTGGATCAGCCCACCCAGCCGGTCGCGCCGGTGGATGTC
>JAYVMQ010000235.1:0-10274 GCA_043758855.1 Chloroflexota bacterium | reverse complement strand
GTCGCCAAGGAGCCCGTCGGATTGACCTTGGTTTCGGCGAAGAACAGGACGAGGCTCACCAGAACCAATGCAAACGGCTTGAGGCTGTCCGAGACCGGCGCCAGCCAGTGCTGACGGCCCCTGTAGAGGATCTCTTCGTCCTTTGCCAGGAGAGATTGTGCGTAGCTCATCCGCTTCTCCTTTGGTGCCCGTCAGCGCGGGCACATTCGCTCAGTCAAGCCCGTGGGTGAGCACGAGCATAAACGTCTTTGATCCGTTCGCCAGTCAGATGTGTATACAGCTGTGTCGTGCTGATGCTCGCATGTCCGAGCAACTCCTGAACGATGCGCAGGTCGGCTCCTCCCTCCAGCAGATGCGTGGCAAAGGAATGGCGCAGGGTATGGGGGCTGATCCCGTTCTTAAGACCGGCAGTCCGGGCCGCATCCACCAGCATCTCCCAGGCCCGGCGCCTGCCCAGGCGCTCTCCTCGAACGGACACGAACAGCGGCCCGCCGTGCCCGCCATCAGCGTGCCCTCGGGCCAGGAGGTCCGGCCGAGCCTCCACCACGTAGCGGCGCAGCCACACAACTGCCACCTCGCCCACGGGGACTTGCCTCTCACGATCGCCCTTGCCCACGACCCGGACCAGTCCACCCTCAAGGTCGATGTGGTCGCGGTCCAGGCCAACGGCCTCCGAGATGCGCAGCCCAGAGGCGTACAGGAGTTCGAGCAACGCCCGATCGCGAATCCTCGAATGTGACTCGTCCCCTCGACTCGCAAGCAGGAGTTCGACCTCCTCGACCGTCAGGACCTCAGGCAACAGGCGAGGCTGCCGCGGCAAGTCGAACCGGGAGGCCAGGTCGGTTTCGATAACGCCCTCGGCGAAACAGAACCGATAGAAGCCGCGGAGTGACGCGGCACGGCGCCTGAGTGTCGTCGGCCGAAGGGCGGTGCGACGGCCGAGTTCGGGCGAGCCGAGCATGCTCAGATAGTTGACCGGGGTCTCTACCGAGGTGTCCCACAAGGCAGAGGCCCCGCGACTGGCGGCGAAGTCGAGCAGGTCGGAGCGGTACGCGCTCAGCGTTGTTTCGGACAGCCCACGCTCGACGCGCAGATACGTCAGGAAGTCCTCGATCGCGATCGCGAGGCGGTCCAGTTCGGCTGCGGAGCGGCCGCTCTGGTGCGACGGTGCGTCCGACGGAGCCTTCGTCGCGTCGGCAGCCACGTCAGCGACTCCCTGCTGTCCGCCGCCAAGACTCGGCCCGTTCAAGCAGTTCCTCGGCGCTGGCCCGTGCCGCGGACCCGCCCTCCGCGCCGGCCAGCATCTGCGCCAACTCGACAACACGCTCCTCGCCATCCACGCGCCGCACCACCGTGACGGTCCGGCCGTCTCGGACCTGCTTCTCGATGCGGAATTGGGCGTCGGCGTAGGCCGCGATCTGACCCAGATGAGTTACGCACAGGACCTGGTGGGTCCGGGCCAGTTCCCAGAGGGAGCGGCCAACCGGCTCGGCGCTGCGGCCGCCGATGCCAGTGTCGATTTCGTCGAAAACCAGGGTGGGGGTCTGGTCGGCTTCGGCCAGGATCTGCTTGATTGCCAGAGCCACACGCGACAGTTCCCCACCCGAGGCGATGCGGGCCAGCGGACGGGCCGGCTCACCGGGATTTGGGGCGATCAGAAAGGCCACCAAATCCGCGCCACTGCCGTCGAAGGCGAGGCGCTGGCCGTCGATTTCCACGGCCGGCTCGGTCGGTCCGGCGGCGCGCCGAGAGACCGCAACCTGGAACGTGGTCTGGCGGAAGCCCAGGCCGCCGAGGGCAGCTTCCACGGCTTCTGCTAGTCGCCCGGCAGCCCCTGCCCGGCCGGCCGACAGGGCCTGCGCGGCCGCGGCGACAGCCACAAGGAGGCGCGCCGCCTCAAGTTGACGAATCTCTCGCGAGGCGTCGAGGGCGCGCAGCCGGTCTGCCTCGGCCTTCGCTCGTTCGCCATAGGCAATCACCGAGGCTTCGTCCTCGCCGTACTTGCGTTCTAGCGAGAAGATCGTTGAAAGGCGCTCCTCCATCGCCGCGATGGCGGTGAGGTCGTGCTCGATGCTCTCGGCCAGGTCCCGGGCTTCAGCCGCGGCGTCCTCCAGCTCAGCCGCCAGTCCCAGCAGCCGCTCGGCAATAGGCCCGTAGCGATCGTCCAGTCGCGATATGTCGTGGGCCCGTTGGGCGGCCTGGGCGGTCACCTCTCTGGCGCCATTCCCCTCCCCGGCCACGGCCTCGTAGATCTCAACGCTGCCGCGGGCTATGGCTTCCGCATTCTGGGCCGCAGTCAGCCTCGAGCGGATCTCCGACGTCTCGCCTAAGCGCAGGTTTGCGCCGCCGATCTCCGCCGCCTGGTGGTCCTGCAGCTCGAGGCGTCGGGCGAGTTCCCGAGGGTCCAGGGCGAGCTCCGCGAGCGCAGCTTGGTTCGCTCGCCAGGCGTCGACGGCCGCCGCCATTGCGGCGCGTTCACCCTCCAGCCGACCAAAGGCGTCCAGCAGTTCCCGTTGCCAGCGCTCATCGAGGAGGCGCTGCTGGTCGTGCTGGCCGTGGATCTCCACGAGCGGTCCGGCCACGTCCGCCAGACGGGCCGCCGTGACGGCCTCGTCATCCACTCTGGCGGTGGAGCGGCCCGCGGTAGAAACCTCGCGCACGCAGATGAGCGGTTCCGGCATGCGGTCAAACAGGGCCTCAACCCGAGCCTGGTCTGACCCATGCCGGACGAGCGAGGTGTCGGCTCGCGCGCCGATGGCGAGTCCAAGCGCGTCAATGAGCAGGCTCTTGCCGGCACCGGTCTCGCCGGTGAGGACATTAAGCCCCGGCTCGAAGGAGATAGCCAGTCGTTCGATCAGGGCGAGGTTGCGGACGCTGAGTTCGGCCAGACGGCCGGCCGCCAAGGGGGCGTTCTTGGGCGACGCGCTGTCCGACCCGTCACTCTGAGCGGCAAGGACCGCAGACAGGCCCGGCCCGCTCGTCGGATCAGCGGCAGCTTTCACGGCACCGGTCTCGAGCGCTTCCGTCATGACGGCAACAGTTCCGACTTCTGGCGAAGCAGATCCCAGAAGGGCACCGCTCCTCGCGGCTCGATCAGGCGGATCGGACGATCCATCTCGCAAATGGAGACCACGTCGCCGATGGCAAGGCGCCGATCCTCACGACCGTCGACGCTCATCAGGACGTCATAGGCGTCGAGGACTCGGCATCGAACCGTGTGCCGCGGGCTGACGACAACCGAGCGGATGGCGGTGAGATAGCCGGCGATCGGTGTCACGATCAGGTTGCGACTCGTCGGATCGACGATCGGGCCGCCGGCCGAGAACGAGTAGCCGGTGGAGCCAGTGGGGCTCGAGACGACCAATCCGTCGGCCGTGAAGGTCGCCAGGTGCGATGGCCCGATCTCGACCTCGATGCGGCAGACCCGGGCCAGCGAACCGCGCGCCACCGCGATCTCATTCAGGGCAAAGAAAGTTTCGCCGGCCGCCCTTTGACCGCCGGGGTGGATCGTTGCCTGGAGGGCCATTCGGTCCTGGAGCGTGAAGTCGCCCTCTACAAGCTGGGCGAGTACAGCCTCCAGACCGGGCGTCTCCACCTTGGAGAGAAAGCCCACCTTGCCCAGGTTGACGCCCAGCAACGGCACATCCACTGCCGCCACCGCCCGGGCCGCGCGCAGGAAGGTGCCATCGCCGCCCAAGACAACGAGACCGCCGGTATTGGGCAGCCGCTCAATCAGGGCCGCCAGATCACCGGCCGGTGCGGCCCAGTGGTCTATACCGCGGACTTCGCACCATCCCTCGGCCCTCTCGAGAAGGTCTAGGGCCGCCTCTTTCGTAGGGTTGTAGGCGAATCCGAGGCATTCAAGCTTCATGTCCCGGCCAGCTCTCCAAATCTGGTCATCCATTCCTGCGGCAGCTCCACCGGCTCAGCGTCCTGTGGCGTGAAACCGGGCGGCACATCGAACTCCAGGAAGAACTCCCTATTACCGGCAGGACCGGTCAGGGGCGAAGCGATCGCGTTGCGCAGCTTCAGGCCGATGCCCAGGGCGTAGCGCGCCACCGTCTCCAGCGTTTGGCGATGAATTTGCGGGTCCCGGACGACGCCATCGCGAACCTGCTTGCGGCCGGCCTCGAATTGGGGCTTGACGAGGGCCACGATGCGACCGCCGGTAGGCCCAAAGCAAGTGGCGACCGGGCGAAGAATGCGATCCAGCGAAATGAACGAAACGTCCACCACGGCCAGATCAACCGTGCTCGGCAACACGCCCGGGCCCAGGGCTCGGGCGTTGGTCCGCTCCATCGAAATGACCCGAGGATCGTGGCGAAGAGCCTCCGCGAGTTGGCCCCTGCCGACGTCCACGGAATAGACCTTGCTGGCGTCGCGCTGCAGGAGCAGATCGGTGAAGCCGCCCGTTGACGAGCCGACGTCCAGGCAGACCAAGCCCACGGGTTCGACTCCAAAGAAATCGAGGGCGGCCCGCAGCTTTAGGCCACCGCGCGAGACGAAGGGCGGCGGTGCCTCTACCTCCAGGTTGATCGTGATCTGGACGAGGTCGCCCGACTTGCGGTCCGTGCGAGCGGCGTCACCATCACCGACTCGTACGTGACCACCCAGGATGAGCGCCTGGGCGCGCGTCCGTGTCTCGGCCAGGCCGCGTTCAACAAGCAGCAGGTCTAGGCGCTGGCGGGTAGTTTTCTGTGCGGCTGGACTCATGCCACCAATCGTGGCACAACCGGCTCATCTCGTGCTGCGCTGGGGCGCGGGTTGCGCCGGCCATCGAGCCCATTTTCGATCCGGACTCAGGAAGAGCGTGCCTTTGTGCGCTCCGACTAATCGGCGGAGACTCGCCCGGGCGATGCCTTCATGCGAACGAGCGTTTCGCGGACCTGGTCCGCGATGCCGGCAGAGTCAAGCCTGAGCAAGTGCCGCAGCTGATCGACCGAACCGTGGTCCACGAAACGATCGGCGGGGATCCCGACAATCCGCACCGAAACGTCCCGATAGGACGGGTCCACCAGCCGGGCCTCTTCCAGAAGCTCCAACACTCCCGCTCCGAAGCCGCCCGTAACCACGCTCTCCTCAAGGGTCACCAGGAGCTTTTTGCCGCGAGCCTGATCCAGGATCAGCTGGCGATCGAGCGGCTTGGCAAAGCGGGCATTTATCAGACCTACCGACCAGCCGTCCGCCTCGAGCAGCTCAGCGGCCTGGCGGCCCCGCTCCACGATCGGGCCAAACCCGATGATCACGACATCCCGGCCCTCGCGCAGGACCTCACCGACGCCCACCGGCAGCGCAATGGCTTCCCGTTCAGGTACGCCGAAGCCGGGGTCGCGTGGGTAGTGCAGGGCGAATGGATGGTCCTGGGCGAATGCGGTCCGGACCAGCGATCGAAGCTCCTGCTCGTCCTTGGGACTGGCGATGACCATATGCGGAATCTGTCGCTGCGTCGGTAGGGTGAACATCCCCTGGTGGCTGGTGCCGTCCTCACCCACGAGGCCGGCCCGGTCAACGGCGATTACAACGGGCAGATCATTCTGGCAGACGTCGTGAACCTGCTGGTCGAAGGCCCGCTGCAGGAACGTGGAATAGAGCGCCACGACGGGACGCTCACCGGCCAGGGCTATGCCCGCCGATAGGGCCACGGCATGCTGCTCGGCGATGCCGACATCGATGAAGCGGTCCGGGAACTCAGCCTGGAAGATGTTCAGTCCGGTGCCTGTAGGCATACCGGCCGTCACGGCCACGATGCGGCGATCGATTCGGGCCAGCTTTACCAGCTCGCTGGCAAAGTGGTGGGTGTAATTGGCAGGCCTCTTCGCGGCCGAGGCGCGGGCCGCATCGGACGGCGTGCCCATGTCCGCGGAACCGGCCGCGGCATTGCCATTCGCCGACGGCTCCACAGGCGGCTCATCCGCCTGCGCCGGTTTGGGAAGTGCGCTCTCTATCCTGGCAAGCGCAGCGCCCGAGCGGGCTGCATAAGCCGCGCCGCGATCCTCCTGCGTAGAGGCAGGAGTGGCAAGGTCCGGCATCGGCGGCAGCGCCGCTCCATGGAAGCCGATCTGGTCACGCTCCGCAGGCCGGTAGCCACGGCCCTTAACAGTCCGGACGTGAATTAGGACGGGTCCCGGCACATCCAGGGCGGCCCGGAAGATGTGCTCCAAACCGCGCCGGTTGTGACCCGGGATGACGCCCAAATAGGTGATGCCGAGATCCTCGAATAGCTGACCCGGCTGGGCGAAGTTGACCACCATGCGTCGGATCCGACGCGACAACTTGAGAGCCGGCTGACCAACCACCGGCAGCGATTCGACGACTCGGTCGTAGGCGGTCTTGCTTTGCATCCACGCGGACGACAGCTTGAGAGTCGAGAAGTAATGGCTGAAGGCACCCACCGTAGGGCTGATCGACATGGCATTGTCGTTGAGGATGATCATCAACTGGGTCTGACGGTGGCCGATGTCGTTGAGGGCCTCCAGCGAAAGGCCGCTGATCAGGGCCGCGTCGCCCACGACTACAGCGATCCGCTCCATGGAGTGGCGCAGGTCTCGGGCCGTGGCCAGACCCTGGGCGATCGATAGTCCCGTGCCCGCATGTCCGCCGTCGAAGACATCGTGCTCCGACTCCGAGCGCCTTGGGAAGCCGCCAATGCCGCCCAGCTGGCGCAGCGTCCCGAATTGCGAATAGCGTCCGGTCAGCAGCTTGTGGGCATACGCCTGGTGGCCCGTGTCCCACACGATTCTGTCGCGCGGCGACTCCAGGACGCGATGCAGGGCGATCGACAGCTCGACCACACCAAGCGAAGAGCCGAGATGCCCTCCGGTCCTGGCGACGGTCGAGATGATGTATTCACGGATCTCGGCGGCCAACGACTCAAGCTGATCGTCGCTCAGGCCGCGCAGGTCGCTGGGTCCCTGCAAGGTGGGCAGGATGGCCAACTTCACATGCTCCTTGGCGGATCCCCAACCCGCGCCCTATCTTGGAGACGCCCCCCATCGAACAGGGCGACGCCTTTTGTCTGCCGGGCAGCAGTCTACCGCGCCCGTAATTCTGCGCAGCGGAACCGGGCGACGGCTCTGGAGGGTGGGCCGTAACGGCCCTATTCCTGGCTGGAGACTTCCTTGGCTCTGATCTCGGCCGCCTCAAGCGCCCCGGTCGACCGCTCGAGTAGCTTCTGAACGCGCAGTTCGGCCGTCGTCAACAGGGTGGCGCAACGTTCATGGAGGCCCACGCCGCGCTCGTATAGGGCTATGGAGCGCTCCAGCGACAGACCGCCCTCCTCAAGCTCGGAGACCGTCCGCTGCAGCTCAACGAGCGTATCGTCAAACGAAAGCCCGGAGAAATCCACCGCGGTTTCCGCACTCACCGGTTCAGTCATCACGGTTCTCCTTCTGCCCGAAATTGTCCGATTCGATGGAAGCTCCGGCATCGCCCGAAGCCGGCGGCTCCAGGTCCTCCGAGATGCGCGCCTCGAGAACGCGGTCCAGTCGCAGGCCAAGGAGAATACCAACTCGGATCGAGACTGCGAACAGAACCACCGAAACCACCACTATCGCGACGGCCAGTCCCAGAGTGCCGATCATGGCTTGGGACCCTTTAGCCCGCCTTCTTCGACCCTTGCCGTCAGCTCTCCCCGCGCCACCCGAATCGAAAGTAGCTCACCCGACGCCGTATCCCCAGGGTGGCGGATCACGGCCCCATCCGAATCGCGCTTCACGATGGCGTAGCCTCGATCCAGCGTCGCCTGGGGCCCTAGCGCGGCCAGTGCCGCCGTGTCCCGGGCGAGGGCCATGCGAGCAGCGGCCACGCGTGCCTCCACTGACGGCGCAAGCCGCGCGAACAGACTCGAGTTAAGGGCCCGGCGCCGACCAAGTCCATCTCGTAGGCACCGCGTGGCACGATCGAGCAAGAGGCCGGCCCGTTCGCGCGCCTGGGCCAGCTGAGCCTCGGGTCGAAGCCGCTCCAGCGCCCGGCCCTCGGCCGCTAGCTCAACACGAGCGCCGGACAGAGCGGCCATCGCCCGAGCCCTGGCTCGACGCTCCAGAGCGGCCACGCCGCCGGCCACTTCCGCACGGTCCGGCACGACCAACTCCGCGGCCGCCGACGGAGTTGGTGCCCGAACGTCTGCGGCGAAATCCGCCAGAGTCACGTCCACTTCATGGCCCACCCCACAGACCACCGGCACCGGATGCCCCACCACAGCCCGCACAACGCGTTCATCGTTGAACGACCACAGGTCCTCGAGCGAGCCGCCGCCGCGGGCCAGGATCACGACGGCAGGGGCCTCGTCGGGCCGCCCCTCGGCCCTGCACTGTTCGCCCCAGCGGGCCAGTCTTTCCAGGGCGGCCACGACGCTGGCGGCCGCGCCATCGCCCTGGACCTGACAGGGAGCCAGAATGAGGCGGGCCAGCGGCCAGCGCCGAGCAATCACGTGGCAGATGTCGTGCCAGACCGCGCCCGTGGCACTCGTCGCCACGCCGATGACCGTGGGTCGATACGGCAGAGGCCGTTTCCGGGCACCATCAAAAAGCCCTTCCGCAGCAAGCCGAGCCTTGAGCGCCTCGAACTGGAGGGCCAGCTCGCCAAAGCCGGCCGGCTGGATTGACGCCACGTACAGCTGGTAGTGGCCTTGGGCCTCGAACACATCGACGCGGCCGTGGGCCACGATGCGCATTGCGGTCCTCGCATCAAACGGCGAGGCCACGCGCTCGTCGCGGAAGAAGACGCAGGCCAGCTGGCTGCGTTCGTCTTTGAGCGTGAAGTAGCAATGCCCGGCCGAGGAGACGGTCACGCGGCCCACCTCACCCTCGACCCACACGTCGCGCAGGCCGGAGTCGGCCCGGACGGCGTCGCGGATGGCGCGTGTGACCTCGCTCACGCCGAGAATGCGAAGAGGGAAGGGCGGATCGGCCGCAGCCGAGGCGGACTCTGCCGGCTCTGGCGTTCCGAGCGGTGGCGCGAGCGTGTCGGAAGTGGCCAGCGTATCGGGAGGGGCGCTGGGCGGTGGCGTGGCCATCGGCTCAGAGCCGTCGATGGCGTCCCAGGACGGCAGGGCCCAGCCCCGGGGCTGACTCGGCCGCGCGTCTCTGCCGTCGGCGGACCGAGGCTCGCTATCGGAGTCCTCGATCGGGATGTTGTCCCAGAGCGATCCGCCGTCCGCCGGGCCCTTACGACTCAACCGCCGGCCTCCCTGGGCTATGCAGTGCGAGGCCGCCATGCGCCGGCCGCCCGGGGGTCACAGACGGGTCTGGTACTCGCCTGTGCGGGTATCGACGCGCAGAGTGTCGCCTTCATTGACGAAGATCGGTACCTGGATCGTCAGACCAGTCTCAAGCTTGGCCGGCTTGCGGGCGCCCGACTGAGTGTCGCCGGCAAAGCCTGGTTCCGTCTCGACCACCTTGAGGTCGACGGTCACGGGCAGCTCGACGCCGATCGTTTCACCGTCATAGGTGGTCCGATCGAGCAGCAAGCCGTCCTTAAGGTATTTGACGACGTCATCGAGCTGTTCGGCCATGAGACTGAACTGCTCGTAGCTTTCGGTTTCCATGAAGTGATAGTCGGCGCCGTCCTGGTACATGAACTGGATCTGGCGGTGATCCATTCGCGCGCGAGTGAACTTTTCGCCGGCTTGGAAGGTCCGTTCAACCGTTCCGCCGCGCTTGATGTTGCGAAGCTTGATGCGTACCTGGGCCGAGCCTCGCCCAATCTTGATGTGGTGGTAATCGAGGATCTGCCACAGGTCACCATCAAGCTCGATGGCCACACCCTTGTGTAGGTCGCTTGTTGAGATCATGGTCGCGGGTGGCTCCTCAGGACGGGGTTGGGACGCGGGTGGCCATCCCTACTGAACTCCGATTGTACCGGAGCGGACGGCTCGGTCGATCGCTCAGTCTCTGCCGAGCGTGGCACGGGACTTCAACAGGTCCCGCAGTCGCTGCAAGATTTCCGCACGAGTGTAGGGCTTTGGCAGGTAGCCTACGCCTGGGCCAAGGACGCCTCGGTCGGCGATCATCTCTTCGTTGTAGCCGGAGGCGTACAGCACGGGCGTGCCGGGCCGACGAGTCAGCAGGATATCGGCCAGTTCTCGGCCACTAAGGCCGGGCATGACGACGTCTGTAAACAGAAGATCGATCTGGCCCATAAAGCCGGCCTCAATCTCAAGAGCTTGCTCGCCTGTCGCTGCCTGAATAACCGAGTAGCCGGCCTGCTCCAGAATGCGGCATAGGAAGGAGCGAACCGTCTCTTCGTCCTCAACAACGAGCAAAGTGCCCCTGCCG
>JAYVMQ010000234.1:0-2353 GCA_043758855.1 Chloroflexota bacterium | reverse complement strand
ACAGTGAACTGAACTCGCTCATCACCGACCTGAATGCTCTCAAGGTCAAGGTCGATGCGGAGCCGACGCTCGCCGGCCTGCAGGCCGATCTCCAGACGTTCAACGCCCATGCGCACCTATTTCGTATGGTCAGCCAGTGGGCTCAGCTCATTGTTGGAGCCGAGAAGCTGATCGCGTCCGAGCCAGATCTGGCGACTCTCCAAAGCAAGGTCGCCGCCGAGGTCGCTGCGGCCCCGGCTGGTCCTGAGACGGCCGATGCCAAGCTATATCTCAACAACATGAACCTCGCCATCGCTGCAGGCACGAGCCTGGTGGCACCCCTGCCGGCAACGTTGCTGGCGATTACGGCCGCACACCTCGCCGACGGCTCGGCGGACGTGACTCTGACCTCTGCCAGGGCCACGCTCTTCCGCGCGGCGTGGGACTTCCAACTTGCTCGTTGGGCCGCCCACTGGGCGGAGCGCGAGGTCACGGAGGCTACCCCCACGCCTGTCGCTACCCCCACGCCCGTCGCCACCCCAACGCCGGTCTGACACCCGGCAGCCAATTCGAAACTACCGGGACGCGGGTAGCCTCTCGCGACCGGCGATCCCCACCGCCGCGATGGGTCCGCCTCCGGGTGCCACTTCATCCAGGCCGCTGCCCCCGCTCCCCGCGGGACAGCGGCCTGCACTTTCTGCGGCAGGGCCGCGCAGGCCGCGCACGCCGGGCGAGCCGCCGCGCGCCGGCCGCGGCTCGCAGGCCGCGGGAACTGGCTTCCCGCGCGCAGCCGAACGGCCTTGTCCGTGTCTCGAGCCCCTCCTAGGATCAGGCCGTCAGGCCCTTTGAGACAGGGCGGTCGAATCGCCAGACTGTCGGTCGAAAGGTCCATACCCGAGGATGGAATGACCACCAAGCAGCAAATCGACGATTTTCTGGCCCTCAAGCGCATCGCCGTTGTCGGCGTATCGCGCGATCCCAAGGGCTTCGGGACAGCGCTGTGGCAGGAGTTCCGACAGCGCCGCTACGAGGCGATTCCGGTCAACCCTGTTGCCAGTGAGATCGACGGGCAGCCCTGTTTCGCGCGCGTCCAGGACATCAAGCCGGGCGTTGATGGCGTTCTGATCATGACCAACAAGAAGTCGACCGACCAGATCGTCAAAGATTGTGCCGAAGCCGGCGTAAAGCACGTCTGGATGTACGGCGGCGTGATGCCGGGCGCGGCCACAAAGTCGGCCGTGGCCTTCTGCGAAGAGCGCGGGATCAGCGTCGTCGAGGGCCTGTGCCCGTATATGTTCCTGTCCGGCACGCCTGCTTTCCACGCCCCGCATAGGGCCTGGAAGAAGCTGACCGGCAGCTTCCCGAAGTAGCGCGGGGCCGCGCGGGCCGCCGCCCGCCTGCTAACCTCGGACCGTGGGCGATGGCATCGACATCCTCGGCGGAGCGATCGGGCGGATTGTGCTGGGCGACAACCTGGCCGTGCTCGGCTCGCTACCGGACGATTCGATCGACCTCGTCTACATCGACCCGCCGTTCAACACCGGAAAGCGGCAGATGCTGCGGCGGCTGCGAACCGTTGCCGATCCGGAAAACGGCGACCGAACCGGGTTTGGTGGGCGGCGCTATCGGACGATCCAACTCGGCTCGGCTAGTTACGTCGACGTCCACGACGACTACCTCGATTTCCTCGAGTCGCGGTTGGTGGAGATTCGCCGGGTCCTGCGACCGACTGGCAGCCTCTACCTGCATCTGGATCCGCGTGAAGTGCACTACGCCAAGGTGCTGTGCGACGCTGTGTTCGGGCGGGACGGATTCCTCAACGAGGTGATCTGGGCCTACGACTACGGGGCCCGGACCAAGCGGCGCTGGCCGGCCAAACACGACAACATTCTTGTCTACGTGAAGGACCCCGACCGCTACTGGTTCGACGCCGAGGCGGTCGAGCGGATTCCGTACATGGCGCCGGGGCTTGTTGGACCCGAGAAGGCGGCCCGCGGCAAGCTCCCGACCGACACGTGGTGGCAGACGATCGTCCCGCCCGGCGGCTCCGAGCGGACGGGCTATCCCACCCAGAAGCCGGTGGCGGTGCTGCGGCGCGTGGTGTCGGCGTCGTGTCCGCCTGGGGGCGTGGTCGCAGACTTTTTCGCCGGGAGCGGCACGGCGGGCGCCGCGGCGTTGGAGTTGGGGCGGAGGTTCTTGCTCGTGGACTCGAACCCGGAGGCAGTGGCGGTGATGCGGCGGCGCCTCGGCGGCGTGGCCGGCGTGGAGGTCGTGGGGTAGTAGGGCCGAGTGGCGCGGCGCCGTTGCGCTGCCGACGCGGCTCGGCGCGGGCGCTGGTGTTGGCGCGGGCTCGGGCTCGGCGGCTCGGCGCGGG
>JAYVMQ010000233.1:0-11828 GCA_043758855.1 Chloroflexota bacterium | reverse complement strand
CTGGGTCATGAGATCCCAGCCTCGTCGGTGGCCGCCATCATCATCGAGCCGATCCAGGGCGAAGGCGGCTTCAGCCCAGCCCCGGTGGGTTTTCTGCGGGAGCTTCGTGCGCTCTGCGACACGCACGGCATCCTTCTGATCGCCGACGAGATACAGTCCGGCATCGGCCGCACCGGCAAGATGTGGGCGTTCGAGCATGCCGACATCGTCCCCGATGTCGTGTGCGTGGCCAAGGCCTTGGCCAATGGCATGCCGATCGGGGCCATCGTGACCCGACGCGAGCTTCAGGAGCGCTGGGGTGTCGGGGCGCACGGGACCACATTCGGCGGCAACCCCGTCAGCTGCGCCGCCGGCGTCGCCGTCATGCGCACTATCGGGGAGCAGGGCCTCGTTGCCAATGCGGCGGCCCGCGGCGAGCAACTACAGAAGGGCCTGCGCACGCTGATGGCCCAGGACGATCGCATCGGCGACGTCCGCGGCCGGGGCCTGATGGTCGGCGTGGAGCTGGTCAAGGACCGCGCCACGCGGGATCCAGACACGGACACAAGCGAGGCGCTCATCGGGGCATGCGCCGATCAGGGTCTGCTGGTGCTCAACTGCGGCACGCACCACAACGTCATAAGGTTCCTGCCCCCGATCGATGTCACGACCGAAGAAATCGCCACCGGCCTGGATCTATTTGCGGCCGGGCTTCGCGCGGTGCCGCGCATCGCCGTCTAGCGGCGACAGGCTGGACCGCGCCACGCGCCGCGCCACGCCACGCGCCGCGCCACGCCACGCGCCACGCGCCACGCCCCGCGCCACGCGCCACGCGCCACGCGCCGAAGAGTTGAGGCCCACGGCAATTGCCGCGGGCCTCAACTGCGCTACACGGATTTTGGGGCACCTGGCCCTGTGACGAGCTTCCGGCGAACCGGCAGTTTCTGTAGCTAGCGGTTCTTTTCGAGGAACGTCATCACGTCCTCGAGACGAAAGCGCCGATCGCCCCGCTTACAGACGCGATAGAAAGGCAACTCTCCCCGGTCGCCGAGACGCTTCACGGTGTTGACGTGCAGGTGAAGCATCGCCGCCACCTCGCTCGCGGTAAGCATCGGACCGAGTTCGTTTGCGGCCATGGCAGCCATGGGCATCCTTTGCGTCTGCATCTGCAACGGTGCCCCCGAGGTCCTGGTATGACCAGACCGCGTCCAAGTCGGAGGCGTCCGAACCGTACAAACTCCACCCAACCGTCACAAGCCGTACTTTGGACTATAGCCAACGGTACCGGGCCGCAGAAAGCAACTGGTACCGGTCCCGTCCGCCACCAGTCCTATTGAGCGCCCCCGCTCGAGACCGCCTCGCCGATGCTAGCTTGGCGTAGCTGAGGCGCTCGCGGTGGCGCCCGGCGCGGCCGACGAACCGGGGACGGCTGATGCATCAGGCGACCCGGATGGACTCAGACTTCCGGACGGCAGCGCGAGCGTGGGTTCACCAGAGGCCGCCGGCAAACTTCCGAAGTAGGCAGGCGCATACGCGTAGTCGCCCTGGAACGCCTGGTCGGCCGCGTCGAGCTGGTCCTTCAGCGCCAAGATGTCGTCCATGGACTTGGCGGCCGCGACCTGGTCTAGCACGCCCACTTCAGTCTTTTCGTCCTTAATCAGCCGCTGCACGAACTGGGTCGCCGTCGTGCTCTGAGTGTCACTCGGGCTCGCATTCGCATCGTCCCAGTTCGTGATCTTGGCGAGTTCATCCATCCAGCCCTTGGTGTCGTCGCGAAGCGCGGTGTATCCCTTGATCGCGGAGTTGAAGTCGTTGGCCGCGACCGCAGCCGAGACCGCCTGGAGGTCTGCGGCTCGCTTCGGCTTCCAGATGTTCTCGATCGACGTCCAGTTCTCTTTTGGCGTGTTGGTGTGCGGCCCAAAGCTGATCCAAGCCCAGACGCCGCCAAAGAGTAGGGCGAAGGCGATAAAGAGCGGGACGTAAGCCCACAGGTAGCGGTAGACGTTCCGCAACGCTGAATTTCGGCCGACGCCACCCACACCGCGCCCTCGACGATCCACTGGGCCAGCTTTACGTTCGGTGGGCCTAGCCCCTGCCTTCCCCTTGATCGGCTTGCCGCTCGGAGATGATGACGCGCCGGCGGATGCCTTCGGCGTCACCGCCGCCTTGGCCTCGGCCGCAGATCCAACCTCAACGGCCGTCGCTTTGGCTGCGGCGGGGGTGGCCGGCTTGCGCGCAGCATCGGAAGGCACGCGGGGAGCGGGCTTGCGGTGGCTGGGCGGCACCGCGTGGCCTCGACGCGACTGGGGCGACAAAGCGATCCTCCTGACGATGCCTGGGGCGGCCTTTCGTTGGCTCACCCCCGTGCTCGCAACCCCACCAAAAACGATCAATGACGGGGCGTCGGAAGTCTATCGCGATTCGACGGTCCGGTGCCGAATCAGGCCCAACCATAACGCCTAACAATGGCTTCACGCACTTCCCAGGTACCCCTTTGTCACCGATTCGCAACCTTTTCAACCTTGACCTTGGGGCACTCTCTAATCGACACTCGCCTTTCCGCGACAGTTGTGGGCTCCTGCGTCTGGAGCAGGCCCCGCTGTCGCCGCCGCCGGGTGGTTAACGGTCTGGCATTGTCGAGCGAGGACGGCGCAGAGTTGACGAAGAGAGGCGTGCCGCGGCCCCAGGGTCTTTATGACCCCAAGTACGAACACGACGCTTGTGGCTTCGGTTTCGTCGTGGACATCGCCGGCCGCCCCTCACACAGGACAGTCCGCGACGCGCTGACCGTCCTCGTAAACCTTGAGCACCGCGGGGCCAGCGGTTCTGAGAAGAACACCGGCGACGGTGCCGGCCTCACCATCCAGATCCCACACCGTTTCCTGTGCGACGTTGCGGCCAAGTCAGGCGTGAATTTGCGCGGCAGGGGTGGCTACGGCGTTGGCATGGTCTTCCTGCCCCAAGACAAAGTCAGCCGAGTCGAATGCTTCCGTTTGTTCGAGCAGGTCGTCGCTGACGAAGGTCTGCATTTCCTCGGCTGGCGTGACGTGCCAACCGACAGTTCGAGCCTGGGTGTGAGCGCCAAGGCTGCTCAGCCCCTCATCCGCCAGGTCTTCATCGACCGACCAGAGCGACTCGTCGAAGATCTCGCCTTCGAGCGCAAGCTCTACGTCGTTCGCCGCCTCGTCGAGAAGGCGATCTCACGCTCGGCCATCCCGAGCCGCGCCGACTTTTACATCCCCTCGCTGAGCTGTCGGACCATCGTCTACAAGGGCATGCTCAACGCCTCTCAGCTGCAGGTGTTTTATCCCGACCTTGCCGACGAGCGCGTCGAGAGCGCCATCGCCATGGTGCACTCGCGCTTCTCCACCAACACGTTCCCCTCCTGGCCGCGGGCCCACCCGTACCGCTACATCTCCCACAACGGCGAGATCAACACCCTGCGCGGCAATGTCAACTGGATGCATGCTCGTCAGGCCCTGTTTAGTTCCAAGCTCTTCGGTGACGAACTGACCAAGGCCCTGCCGGCCATCGACATGGAAGGCTCTGACTCGGCCATTCTGGACAACGTCTTGGAGCTGCTGTATCTGTCGGGCCGGTCTCTGGCCCACGCCCTCATGATGATGGTTCCGGAGCCGTGGCAGCACCACGAGTCGATGGCTCCCGAGAAGCGCGCCTTCTACGAGTTCCACGCCTGCTTGATGGAGCCGTGGGACGGCCCCGCCTCGATCGCCTTCACGGACGGCATTCGCGTGGGCGCGACGCTAGACCGCAACGGTCTCCGACCGGCCCGTTACTACGTCACCACTGACGGCCGGGTCATCATGGCCTCAGAGGCCGGCGTGCTCGATATCCCGGCCGACCAGATCGTGGCCAAGGGCCGCCTCCAGCCGGGCCGAATGTTCCTGGTCGACACGGCCGAACAGCGGATCGTCTCGGACGAGGATCTCAAGCGTCGTATCACGACGGAGCAGCCCTATATGGATTGGGTCCGTGAGTGGCTGGTCAAGCTGACCGAGCTGCCGCCCCCACCGCGCATCATCGAACCGGACCACGAGACGGTCCTGCGTCGTCAGGAGGTCTTCGGCTACACCGCCGAAGACGTACGCATGGTCATCAACTCGATGGCCGTCACCGGCACCGATCCTGTCAGCTCGATGGGCAACGACCAGGCCCTTGCTGTTCTCTCCGAGCGGCCGCAGCTCCTCTACTCGTACTTCAAGCAGCTCTTCGCCCAGGTTACGAACCCGCCCATCGACGCCATCCGCGAAGAGATCATTACCGCCACCGAGATGGCCATCGGCCCGGAGGGCAACCTCCTCGAGGCGGAGCCACGTTCCGCCCACCAACTCGAATTGCCCTCCCCGGTCCTCTCGAACGAGGAACTCGAAAAGATTCGCAGCCTCTCAACAGGCGACGCGTCGGGCAAACCCGACCAGCGAGGCTTTAGCCCAATCACCCTGCCGATCCTGTTCAAGGTCGCGGACGGTGGCGCCGGCCTGCGCAAGGCCATTGAGCAGGTCCTCCATCAGGCCAGCGAAGCCATTGAGGAGGGCCGCAACATCATCATTCTTTCGGACCGCGGGCATAACGAGACAGAGGCGCCTATCCCGGCGCTACTGGCCGTCTCGGCAATACACCACCACCTGGTAGAAGCTGGCACCCGCACCCAGGTCGGCCTCGTTCTCGAATCCGGCGAGCCCCGCGAGGTCCATCACTTCGCTCTTCTCATCGGCTACGGTGCCAGCGCGGTCAACCCGTATCTCGCCTTCGAAACTGTTCACGATCAGGTCCGCCTTGGCATAATCGCGGGCTCGGCCGAGCTGGCCGAGAAGAAGTACCGCAAGGCGATCGCCAAGGGCATCCTCAAAGTCATCTCGAAGATGGGCATCAGCACCGTGCAGAGCTACCACGGAGCCCAGATCTTCGAGGCGCTCGGACTCAGCCAGGATTTCGTCGACGAGTACTTCACCTGGACGCCCACCCGCATCGGCGGTATCGGCATCGACGTCGTCGCCCGGGAAGCACAGATGCGCCAGGACCGCGCCTATCCGCCCCAGCGGCCGATCTATCACAAGCAACTCGGCGTCGGCGGCAACGTCCAGTGGCGTCACGATGGCGAGCGGCACCTCTTCAACCCGCTGTCCATCGCCCAGCTCCAGCACTCCACCCGGACCGGCGACTACGCCGCGTTCAAGGACTACTCGAAGCTCATCGACGACCAGTCCGAGGGCCTGTGCACCTTGCGCGGCCTGATGGACTTCAAGCCGAACCACCGCCACCCGCTCTCGCTCGACGAAGTTGAGCCCGTCGAGTCGATCGTCAAACGCTTCAAGACGGGTGCGATGAGCTACGGCTCCATCTCGCAAGAGACGCATGAGGCGCTCGCCATCGCCATGAACCGGCTGGGTGCCAAGTCGAACACCGGCGAAGGCGGCGAGGACCCGGCTCGCTTCGAGACGCTGGCCAACGGCGACTCCCTCAAGAGCGCGATCAAGCAGGTGGCTTCCGGCCGGTTCGGGGTCACCAGCGAGTACCTCGTCAGCGCTCGTGAAATACAGATCAAGATGGCCCAGGGCGCCAAGCCCGGTGAGGGCGGCCAGCTGCCCGGAACCAAGGTCTACCCCTGGATAGCCAAGGTCCGCCATTCGACTCCGGGCGTGGGCCTGATCAGCCCGCCCCCGCACCACGATATCTACTCCATTGAGGACCTGGCCGAGCTTATCCACGACCTCAAGAACGCCAACCCGGACGCCCGCATCTCGGTGAAGCTGGTCTCGGAAGTCGGTGTCGGTACGATCGCGGCCGGCGTGGCCAAGGCTCACGCCGACGTCATCCTGATCAGCGGCCACGATGGTGGAACCGGGGCGTCGCCGCTGTCGTCGATCAAGCACGCCGGCCTGCCGTGGGAACTCGGCGTTGCCGAGACCAACCAGACCCTGCTCCTGAACGACCTGCGCTCCCGCGTCGCGATCGAAGTGGACGGCCAGATGAAGACCGGCCGCGACGTCGTCATCGGGGCGCTGCTGGGCGCAGAAGAATTCGGCTTCTCGACCGCGCCGCTCGTCGCTCTGGGCTGCGTGATGATGCGGGCCTGCGACAAGAACACCTGCCCGGTCGGTGTGGCCACGCAAGACCCGGAGCTTCGGAAGCGCTTCAACGGCGATCCCCAAAGCGTGGTCAACTTCATGAACTTCGTGGCCATGGAAGCTCGCGAATACATGGCCCAGCTGGGGTTCCGAACCTTCGACGAAATGGTCGGCCACTCCGAGCGGATCGAGATGCGGCGGGGCATAGACCACTGGAAGGCCCACAGCCTCGACTTCAGCCGCATCCTCTTCCAGCCCAAAATCCCCAAGACAACGCTCCGAACCTGCCAGATCAGCCAGGAGCACAAACTCGGCGAATCGCTCGACTCCACGACCCTGATCCCACTCTGCCAGCCGGCCCTTCAGCGCGGCGAGCGGGTCGAGGCCGAGCTGCAGATCCGCAACGTCAACCGCGTTACCGGGACTACGCTGGGCTCAGAGGTCACGCGCCGCTACGGCGGAGAAGGCCTTCCGGAAGACACCATCAAGCTGCATTTCCGCGGCTCGGCCGGGCAAAGCTTCGGGGCCTTCATCCCCAGGGGCATCACCCTGACCCTCGAGGGCGACGCCAACGACTACCTGGGCAAAGGCCTGTCGGGCGGCAAGATCATCCTCTTCCCTCCGCGCGAGTCCAAGTTCGTGGCCGAGGACAACATCATCACCGGCAACGTGGCTTTCTATGGGGCCACGTCGGGCGAGATATACATCCGAGGTATCGCGGGAGAGCGCTTCGGCGTTCGCAATTCCGGTGTCGATGCCGTGGTTGAGGGCGTGGGCGATCATGGCTGCGAGTACATGACCGGCGGCAAGGTCGTGATCATCGGCAAGACCGGGCGCAACTTCGCGGCGGGCATGTCCGGCGGCGTGGCCTACGTCCTTGACGAAAGCGGCGAGGGCGGGGCTGCCGGCGGCGGCTTCGAACGAGTCTGCAACAAGGAGATGGTCCAGCTGTTCCCGCTGTCGGATCCGGAGGAAACCGCGCAGATCCGTCGTCTCCTCGAGCGCCATGTGGAGTACACAGGCAGCACTCGGGCAAAGTCGCTGCTGGACGACTGGCGGACAACTGTGAGCAGGTTTATCCGCGTCGTTCCCAACGACTACCGCCGCGTCATCGAGGCTCAGGCCAGGATGCGCGAGCGAGGTCTCTCGCAGGCTGAGGCCGAAATGGCCGCGTTCGAGGAAAACGTTCTGGACGCGCGTCGAGTGGCAGGGAACTAAGCGATGGGCAAGCCGACTGGTTTCATGGAGTTCGGGCGAGAGGCGCCTCATGTCCGGCCGCCCCTCGAGCGGGCCAAGGACTGGGCCGAAACCCACCCGGCCTACGACGAAAAGACGCTGCGTGAGCAGGGCGCCCGCTGCATGGATTGCGGGATCCCTTACTGCCACACCGGCGAGATGGTCAACGGCATGGCCATGGGCTGCCCGATCCACAACCTGATTCCGGAATGGAATGACCTTGTCTATCGCGGTCAGTGGCAAGAGGCGATCATCCGCCTCCACAAGACCAATAACTTCCCGGAGTTCACCGGGCGGGTCTGTCCGGCCCCATGCGAAGGGTCGTGCACGCTCGGCATCAGCCAGCCGCCGGTCACGATCAAGACCATCGAGAATGAGATCATCGAGCACGCTTTCCTCGAGGGCTGGGTCGTCGCCGAGCCGCCGCTGACCCGCACGGGAATGAAGGTCGCGGTCGTCGGCAGCGGGCCGGCCGGCCTTTCCGCCGCCGCGCAACTCAACCGAGCCGGCCACGAAGTGACAGTCTTCGAGCGCGACGATCGGGTCGGCGGCCTGCTCATGTACGGCATCCCCAACATGAAGCTGGACAAGTCGATCGTGGAGCGCCGCATCAGACTCCTCGAGGCGGAGGGCATCAAGTTCGTCACGAGCACAGCAATCGGCAGGGACGTTCCGGCCGAGAAGCTTGTCGAGGATTACGACGCTGCGGTTCTCGCCGTCGGCTCCACCATCCCGCGCGACTTGCGAGTGGAGGGCCGCGGATTGGCGGGCGTCCACTTCGCCATGGATTTCCTGACCGCCAGCACCAAGGCGCTGCTCGGCGGGCCGGCCACGCCCATTTCCGCGGCCGGCAAGCACGTGGTTGTGATCGGCGGCGGCGACACCGGCACCGACTGCGTCGGCACGGCCATCCGCCAGGGTGCAACGAGCATCACCCAGCTGGAGATCCTGGCCCGGCCGCCCGAGACGCGTGCCGATGACAACCCCTGGCCGCAGTGGCCCAAGGTCTACAAGATGGACTACGGTCAGGAAGAGGCCGCGGCTCTTTGGGGCGCCGATCCGCGGCGCTATCTCGTCAACACGCGCCGGCTTGCGGGCAACGACAATGGCCACGTGGCCGAGATCCAAACTGTCGAGATCGAGTGGGTTCACAGCCCCGGCAACCGGCCCGAGATGCGCGAGAAGCCCGGCACGGAGGCAGCGCTCCCGGCCGACCTAGTCCTAATCGCAATGGGCTTCGTCGGTCCCGCGCCGGAGCTGCCCACGGCCTTCGGCTGCAAGCTGGACCATCGCGGCAACATCATCCACGACGACGAATACATGACGACCGTCCCCGGCGTCTTCTCGGCCGGCGACTGCTCGCGTGGACAGTCGCTCGTGGTCTGGGCGATCCAGGAAGGCCGCCAGGCCGCCCGGGCCGTTGACAAATACCTGATGTACGGCGAAACGGTCCTGCCAGACTACTAGGCCCGGGACGAGGCCAGCGGCGGGCGAAGGCCGCGAGTCCGCCTACGGCACGAAGTCGAGGCGCACCAGCGAATCGACCCCATTGGCCGAAGACACGGCCCAGAGGCGTCCCTGCGCGTCCAAGGCTATGGTCGCGATGTGCGGTGCTGTTCCAGCCGGGAACACAGCCCGACGCGCGACGTGCCCGTCGCGGTCGCGCCACTCCGCTTCCCCGGTGGGGTTGTTGTACAGGGCGGCCGTGCCATACGGGCCGGCGGCGACCAAATCCGCCGCAGCCATCACGGGCTCGATCATCGCCGCACCGCCGCCGCTCGCATCGAGCCAACCCGGCGGACTGCCGGCCAACAGCAACCTGTCGCCGGCGGCGGCGATCGCCGGTGCGTTGAACTTGGTGTCCGCCTGGGCACCCGGCGTGGCATTGGAGCCGAACCCGAACCCGCTCTTGGGATCGGCGATGACATACGCGCGGCCGCCGGCGACGGCGACTCCGCCGGTCATCGCGAAACCGTCAGACATGTCGATCCGGCCGACGACCTGCAGCGACCCGTTCACCACGGCCAGCGATCTGACCCAGTTCCGGGCGACCAACGCCTGGCCGTCGGCGTCGAAGGCGATCCCCGCGATCCAGGGGTCAGGCTTCCCGACCTTGGGGTCGCTCTGAATGTCCCCATCTGATGCAGCGAAGGTCATGCTCGTCTGAGTGGCCGTGGAGGGGTGGTACACGATCAGCTCGGAACCGGCGCCGATCCAGGGCTCACCATTCGGCGCGACGGCAAGCCGATCCCGCACTGGGTCGTAGCCGGTTCCGGTGATCGGAACTTTGGACATGCCGGTCGTTGCCACGTCATAGCCGTACAGCACTATTGGTCCGCCCGACACGCCTCCGATGAACCACAGGGTGCCTCCCTTGGCGTCGGCCACCAGCGGGCCAACTGGTCCGGACAGGGCAAGCCCGTCGCGGCCGACGATGGTTCCGGGCGAGCCGACCGGCGTCGGCAGGGCGCCGGCGATAGAGCCCGGCATGTCGGTCACGGAGATGAGGGCCACCGATGTGCCGTCTGAGGACTGCAGAGCGAGCATTCGGCCGTCGGCCGACCAGGGGCTGTGCAGCAAGGAAGAATATCGAGGCTGAGATGGGGATAGGTCAACCGCAAGATCGGGCCGGGCAAGAAGACTCGTCGATGAAAGGTCCAGCAGCGTGGTCTTCTGGTCCTTGCCCAAGATCCGCAGCGCCGCGCCGGCCGCATCCACCTCGAGCTGCGCGCCGGCGGACGAAGGGATCGCCCCGTTGACGACGATGCCTCCGAAGTCATGGATCGTCGCGGTCGCGCCAACAAGGGCGAGGCTGCCGGTCGTGGTGCAGCAGTACAGAGCATCGTCACCGCCCCAGCCAAGCAGCCGGGCGTTCTTCACAGTCTTGACCTTCCCGGTCGCGAAGTCCAGGATCTCCAGATCCTTGTCGGACTCGGCTGCCAGGCGGGTCCCGCTCGGATTGAAGGCCATCGCCCCGCGAACCCCAGGCGCGGTCGCGACGACCCGACCGCTGGCGAAGTCGACCACATCGACCTGGCCCTTCCAGCCGTGCAACTGGGCGTCCAGGTCCGAGCAGCTCGTGTGCCCCAACAGTAGGAGCTTCCCGTCGGGCGACCAGCCAAACGGCGTGGCCTTTTCACCGGCCTTCACGTACTGACCGTCCTTGTACCAATCGATTATCGGGTCACCGATGCAACCCGGCACGGCCACGATGATCGCCGCCGAGCCGTGGCCGCTACCCACGACCCAGCTGTTCGAGGTAGGCCCGCCTGAGTGGCCCTGGTTTATGTCGGCCACGTAGCCGTCGTCGCCGATGAGGTGCGTCGCGTCGAGCCAACCTTCGCTCTGCCCGAACTCGGAGACGAGGTTGCCAAAGCGGTCATAGACACGGCTTCCGGAGTCAGCCCGGACGAGCAGGTGCCCGCCGTCCGGAGCCCAGGAGAACGTGCCCCATTGCCCGAGCGGCAGCCGAGCGACCAACCCCGTGCGTTCTGGCGTGGCATGTGCCGTGGCCTGCGCCGTTCTTCCTGCCCCGGAGCCCCCTGGAACGCTCGAAGCCGGCTGAACGTCGCCACGCAGGCTCACGAGCGCAGCTGTGGCCACAACCCCGACCAGGATCGCGGTCAACCCCACGGGAATGGCCGCCCGCCGAGTGACACCGAGGCCGCCGCCCCCACCGCCACCGCCGCCCCGGCCGACCCGAACTCGCGCGACTCGATCGAGTCCGGCAAGGCCCAATGCATGCGCGTCGGGTCGCAACGGTCGATCGCTCCATTCACCCCTCAAGACCGCCTCCGCCCGGCGGTAGCCCATTAGAAGTCCGCGGCACCGGGCACAGCGATCGAGGTGGGCTTGCTCGGCTGCCGCAGCCGCTGGCCTGGCATCCGGGCCGGCGAGTTCGAACAACCGGCCCTCGGCGACATGATTGCGTCTTACGATTGCGGCCAGGCGGTCGCTGATTCGGCTCATCGATAGTTCCTGCCCGTTCGCTCCGACGTGCGCTCGTCATCGGCAAGCACGCGAGCCAGCTTGCGTCGGGCGCGCCAGATGCTCGAATAGACCGTGCCGGCGGAAACTCCCATGAGCGACGCGGCCTCATCCTGGCGATAGCCAAGGCCGTAGACCAGCGTCACCGCCAGACGTTCACGTTCGGGTAGCTCCGCGACTGCAGCCGCCACGTCAAGGTCCGGAAACTCAGTAACCGGCAGATGCTCATTGTGCTGCGCATCGATATCGGCGACGTGTCGGCGGCGGGCGCGGCAGGCGCCTCGGACCGCCATGCGCCGGACCCAGGCCCGCAACTTGTCGGGGTCGCGCAGCTGGTGGAGGTGGCCGCGGGCCTCGAGAAGCGCCTCCTGCGCCACGTCCTCGGCGTCAGGGCCCGCGCCAAGAGCGCGCGCCAGAGCCGCGAGGTCACCGAACAGGGCCCTGTACTGTGAGTCGAACCCCTCCAGATCGATCATCTGCCCCACTACGATGGCTTCCACACCTTCCTAGTGGCCTCCCACGGCCTACGCCTTTACA
>JAYVMQ010000232.1:0-19729 GCA_043758855.1 Chloroflexota bacterium | reverse complement strand
GGTCTTCGCGGCCTACTTATCCCGCCGCCAAGCGAGCATCAAGTCGCCATGGACAATCATCGGCGGCCTGATCATCCTGGTGCCGCCGTGGGTCCTGGTCATGATGCAGCCGGACCTGGGCACTTCCCTAGTGATGGTCGCCGTCCTGTCCGGCCTGCTCTTCATGTCAGGAGCCAGCCTTTTTTGGATGGGCACACTCGTCGCCACAGTCGCAGCCGCCATCCCATACATCTGGGACAACTTCATGCGCGACTATCAGAAGGCCCGATTGCTCACCCTCCTGAATCCCACGGCCGATCCCAAGAACGCTGGCTACCAGATCGCTCAGGCCCAAACGGCTATCAACATCGGTGGGCTTGGGGGCAAAGGGCTCACCAACGGCACAGTAGTTCTGCCCGTCAAGACGACGGACTTCGTCTGGGGGGTTTTGGCCGAGGAGCTGGGCTTCATCGGGGCCGTCGTCGTGCTGATCCTTTTCGGTCTGCTTCTGTGGCGCCTGTTGACCTCCGCCTGGCGTTCGACGGACACGTTCGCGATGCTTATCGGCTGCGGGCTGGCCACGATGATCTTCTTCCAGGTGTTGGTGAATGTTGGAATGGTCGTCGGCCTGCTGCCGGTGACCGGTATCCCGCTGCCCTTCATCTCGTACGGAGGCGCTTCGCTGGTCAGCCTGGCCGGCGGGCTAGGTCTCCTCCAGAGTACGAATCTGCGCCGCGAGAGACCGGAATGGTAGCGCCGCCCGAGGGGCCTGGCGTCTGCGGGCGATACGCCCGGACGCTGGCTGGTGCTAGTGACTCGGCGACATCGATGACGGAAACTTCGGCCAGCAGCGACCGGGCCGCTCGAAACCCGCACGGGCCATTCTATGCCCCCCAGCCGGTGCCTCCGCTGAGCGTGGAGAGGCTGCTGAGCCGCGTTCGTAAGCCCGGCCGATATGCAGGCGGCGAGTGGAACTCCGTCGCCAAGGAGTGGGCCGAAGTAGCCCTGAAATGGTGCTTTGCCTATCCCGATCTGTATGAGATCGGCATGAGCAACCTGGGGCTCCGGATCTTGTACGAGGTCGTGAACGACCGGCCGGACCTGCTCGCGGAGCGCTGCTTCGCTCCCGACGCCGATCTGGCGGGCGAACTGAGGCGGGCCCGAGTTCCCCTATGGAGCCTCGAAACCAGACACGCCCTCCGGGAATTCGACATTATGGGTTTCAGCCTCGGATTCGAGCTTGTCGCGGCCAACGTCCTGGAGATGCTCAATGTCGGTGGGATGCGGCTAACGACCGCCGAGCGCGACGAGGCCGATCCGCTGGTAATCGCCGGGGGTTCGATCGTCCCCAACGCCGAGCCGTTTGTGGATTTCGTCGATGCTGTAGTGCTGGGCGAGGGCGAGGACGTGGTCCTGGAGATCAGCGACCTCCTGAAGTCTCTCGGCTGGTACCGCCGCCTGGACCCCGAAACCGGAGAGTGGCGCCGCGGCGTTGATAGGGCCACGATCCTGCGTGCCCTGGCGGGCATCCCGGGCGTGTACGTGCCATCGCTGTACCGCCCCCGCTACCGCGCCGATGGCCGGTTCGACGGCCTGGACAGTCTCGACGGGTCTGCCCCGGCTGCCATCACGGGCCGCATCGCCGCCGACTTCGAAACGACCGTGCATGGCATTCGACAGCTCGTGCCGAACATGGGCATCGTCTTCGACCGGGCCCAGATTGAGGTCATGCGCGGCTGCACGCGCGGCTGCCGCTTCTGCCAGGCGGGGATGCAATCACGGCCCTTGCGGGAACGCGCGCCAGACGTCGCCGTGGCGGCGGCCGAGGCGATCCTCCAGGCCACCGGCTATGAGGAGATCGGGCTAACGAGCCTCTCCACGGCAGACTACACGTACGTACGCGAGGTCGCCACTGAGCTGCACCGGCGTCGGCCCGATGTCCTCCTGTCGCTACCGAGCACCCGCGTCGACGCCTTCACGGTCGACCTGGTGGACGCAATCGCGCCGGGCGGACGTCGCGGTGGCTTTACCTTTGCGCCTGAGGCCGGGACGCAGCGGCTACGCGACATCATCAACAAGGGGGTCAGCGACGAGGAGATCGCCAGGTGCGCCCAGCTGGCCTTTGATCGAGGCTGGAGCTCCATCAAGCTCTACTTCATGATCGGCCTGCCCGGCGAGACCATGGCTGACGTCCTGGCGATTGCCGCCATCGCCAAGCGCGTCCTTGAGATGGGCCATCGTCGCCACGGTGGTAGGGCGCAGGTCAAGGCGAACATCTCCACCTTCATACCCAAGGTCATGACGCCGTTTCAGTGGGACGGCCAGGCCAGCACGATCGAGATTGAGGCCAAAGTGGTGGCCCTGCGCCAAGCCATGCACGGCAACGGCCTGACGATGTCGTGGCATAACCCACAGAGTTCGATCCTGGAAGCCGCCCTGGGGCGAGGCGACCGGCGACTCGGCGGGGTCATCCGGCGGGCCTGGCAAAAAGGCGCTCGGCTTGATGCGTGGGACGAGCATTTCGACTTCGCGATTTGGCTCGCGGCCTTCGCCGAGGAGGGCCTAGATCCGGCCTGGTATGCCCAGCGCAACATCCCCATCGACGAGCCCTTGCCATGGGAGCACCTCAGCGGGGGTGTTTCGCGGGAGTTCATGCTGCGCGATCGGAAGCGAGCGCTGGCTGCCCAGACCACGGCCGACTGTCATTGGGGCCCCTGTTCCAACTGTGGTGTGCCGTCGGCGACTGGATTTGCCTGCGAGACCGGCGAGCAGGGGCCGCGACAATTGCTGGTTAGGGTGGGTGACGAGGATCGTGGTTGGCGATACGTGGGTCCTCCGGGCGATCCTCGCCGCGGTCCCAGGGCAGACGAGGACGCCGCCTCGGCCGCCGACACGGCCGCAAGGGACGCCGCCGATGGGCCGGGCGCGGATGATACTGTGCAGGCTGCCCGCCGTAAATGGCGTGGCTGGTCACAGGACGAGTTGGGGACCGAGATGCAGGTGAAGAGCGCCGGTCAAAAGGACCTGGCGTCGCTGGTGGAGGCGGCCGGCGGCGAGTCCACGGCTTGAATTCGGGCGATACCACTCTCCAGCTGATCCGGCTCTCCGTATTCCTGATTGGCGCCACGGTCCTTGTGACTCTTCTGGCTCGGCGCATCAACCTGCCCTACACCGTGGCGCTGGTGGCTTTTGGCATCGTTGCCGGCGCCATCGCCCAGCCACTCAGCGTCGACATCACGCCGCAGTTGGTGCTGGTGGTGCTACTGCCGGCGCTTATCTTCGAAGCCACGTACCGGACGGATTTCGCCAAGCTACGTCCGTCCATCGCCGGAGTGGTCCTGCTGGCCGGCCCAGGCGTCTTCATCAGCGCCCTTCTGATCGCCGGGGCCCTGCACTTCGGAGGGGGACTCCCGTGGCCGGAGGCGTTTGTTGTTGGGGCCATGCTCTCGGCCACGGACCCGGCCGCGGTCATAGCCACGTTCAAGCGCCTCAAATCCCCACGGCGTTTGGCCACGCTCGTGGAGGCGGAATCCGTCTTCAACGACGGTACCGGCATCGTCCTCTTTGCCATCGCCGTTGGCTTCGTCTCGCGGCCCGTCGGGCTGGCCGAGGCGGCCTTGGCGTTCGTCTCGGTCGTGATCCTCTCGGCCGTGCTGGGCGCCGTGGCTGGTTACGCCGCTGCACGCATCCTTCCCAACGTAGGCGATCACCTCCTCGAAGTCAGTGTGTCCGTGGTCTTGGCCTACGGCACATATCTCGTAGCCGACGGCTTCCACCAATCTGGGGTGATCGCCACGGCCGTGGCCGGGATAGTGCTGGGCACGTATGGCCGCCGCAATGGACTGTCGCCTCGGACCGAGGAGGCCCTGGACACGGTCTGGGAGTTCGTAGCCTTCCTTGCGACGGCCTTCATCTTCCTGGTCGTCGGCTTTTCGATTGCGACCCATTCGTTGGTGGATGTGGCCGTACCGATCGCCTGGGCGGTGGTCGCAGCGCTGGTCGGCCGCGCGGTGATCGTCTACGGCTTTCTCGGTGGCTGGCGATTGGTCGGGCACGCTCGACATACAGGCGGCCTGGCGCCGGCTGCGTCCGGGGAGGTTGTCCGCAGCGAGACCGGCCTGCCGCTGGGCTGGCTGCACGTCATCTTCTGGTCTGGTCTGCGCGGGGCAGTCTCGACGGCCCTGGCCCTCTCGTTGCCGCTCGACTTCCCGAACCGTTCACAGCTCCAGGCGATCACATTCGGCGTCGTGCTCTTCACTCTGGTCGTACAGGCGACGACGGCGGAACTGGTCCTGGCCCGCTGGGGTCGAAATCCGGCCGACATCGGATCGGAATCATGAGCCAGATTCGGCAGCGCTGGCGCCTCACCTTTGCCCGCGACGAAGAAGCCCGCTACCTCTCGCACCTCGACGCCGTCCATTTGTGGGAGCGCGCCTTCCGACGAGGCGAGATACCGCTGGCCACGAGCGAGGGCTTCAATCCCAGATCGAAACTCGTCTTCGCTGCTCCGCTGCAGCTGGGCATGCTGGCCGAACACGACCTGGCCGACCTCTTCCTGGCAGAGCGCCTCACATCGCCCGACCTGCGCAGGCGGCTCGCGTCGGGCATGCCCCGTGGCTATCGGGTCGTCGATCTGCACGACGTCTGGGTCGGGGCGCCGGCACTTGCTCCGCAGCTGGCGGCTGCGGACTACCGGGTGACGTTGTTCAACGTGAAACACGGCGACCTGGCCGCGGCCGTTGCCAGGCTGATGGATGCGGACAAGCTGCCCCGGCAGCGCCACCGCGAGAAACGGTCGATCTCATACGATCTTCGGCCGCTTCTGCTCGATGCGCAGGTCCACGCCCCAGATCCCACAGCGATCGCCCAGGCCGTTGTCGCCCAAGCCCCAGCCCCAGCCGACCTGGCTGCAGTGGACCTATGGCTGCGGCTCCGCCACTCGCAGGATGGGGGCAGCGGTCGCGTCGAGGAGGTGGTTGCGGCCCTGGCAAGCGAACTCGGGATGACAACGCGACTGGCGTCTGGCGAGGCCGAAGGGGGTGCGGACCATAGGCCCGGGGTCGGCGGCTCTGAGGCCACTCCCGAACCCGGTGACACTCCCGATGCCGTCGAGTCGGCTGCCCCAATTCCCTTCCTCGAGGCTGTGGGAGCAGTACGAGAACGGCTCTGGTTGGCCGAGGAGCTGGAGAGGGCCGGCCCACAGCCGCGTCCAACGTGATCGTCTCCCTTGTCTTCATGTGATCGCGGGTGACAAAATCGCTGTCCGCTTATCTCGGACAGAATCGCTGTCCGTTCACACACTCTTCAAGAAGCGTTTGACGAGGCCGACCTCGCGCCGTACACTCCCACTTCGCGCCCCGGCCTGCCCGGGGGCGTATTCGTGTCACGCACTAGCAGGGGCCACACCGCCCCGACGCATCCCTGAGGACCCATGTACGCAGTCATCGAGACCGGCGGCAAGCAATACCGCGTCGAACTCGGAACCGAGCTCGAGGTGGAGTTGCTCGATGTCGAGCCGGGCCAGGAGATCAACCTCGACCGCGTGCTGTTGGTCGTGGATGGCGACAAGTCGGCAGTCGGTCAGCCCGTTGTGGCGGATGCGGCCGTGAGCGCCCGAGTGCTTCGGCAGATTCGCGGCGAGAAGACGATTTCCTTCAAATACCGACCCAAGGCCCGCCGCCGCGTGAAGAAGGGCCACCGCCAGGAACTGACCGTCCTCAAGATCACCGAAGTTCGCCTCGGTGCCAAGAGCGCCGCCGCGGAGGCCAGTGAGGCCGACGCCGCAGCCGCTGCCGAGCGCGAAAAGGTCGCTAAGGCTGCTGCTCGTCAGGCTGCCGAAGACACGGCTCTCGCCGAGAAGCTCAAGGCGCGAACGGTCGCTCCAGCCGCGAGCAAGGCTGCCCCCAAGGACAAAGGTCCTGCGGCCAAGGCTGCTCCGGCCGCCGCCGCCACTCGCGCGTCTGCGAAGGACGCCCCGGCCAAGACGAAGGCGGCGCCAAAGGCTGCTAAGACCGATGAACCAGCGAGTAAGGCCGCTCCCAAGCGCCCCGCTCGCGCCAAGAAGGACTAGCAAGCGATGGCCCACAAGAAGGCAGGCTCAAGCTCCAAGAACGGCCGCGACAGCGTCGGCCAGCGTCTCGGCTGCAAGGCCGGCGATGGCCAATTCGTGACGGCCGGTTCGATCATCGTCCGGCAGCGCGGCATGACCTTCAAGGCTGGCCCCGGAGCCGGCCTGGCTCACGACTACAGCGTCTTCGCCATGATCGACGGTACCGTGCACTACGAGCACGAGACACGCGACAAGAAGCGCATTCGTATCGAGGCCCTGGCGGGCGAGTAGCCTGAGGGACACTTCCTGCGGCCGACGTAGCAACGTCGCCCGCGCCACCAACGACCACCGGCGGGAGACCGCACGGAAGGCGTCCGGAGTTGCACATGAAGCCGAAGACCCACCCCAAGTATCAGCAGGCAACCGCCCACTGCGCCTCGTGTAAGAATGTTTTCGAGGTTGGCTCTACCCAGTCCGAGTTGCGCGTGGACGTTTGCAGTAACTGCCACCCGTTCTTCACCGGCAAGCAGATTATCCTTGACACTGCCGGCCAGGTCGAACGGTTCCAGCGGCGGCTTGAGCGCTCCGAGCGCGCCTAGCCACTCGCTCGCCGGGCAGGCAGGGGGAGCGTCTCCTCCCCGGCCGACTTCGCCTCGGTCCGTCTGCCCTGATCGCTCAGGCGCCTCGTATCTAGAAGGCTAGACTCTCCCCATGTCTCGCTATCAGTACGGCGGCCAGGCGCTCATCGAAGGCGTCTTGATGCGTGGTCGCAACGCCCTCGCGGTCGCTCTGCGCCATCCGGACGGCTCGATCGTTTGGGCCACCGAACGACTTGACCTGGGTCTGCGCGCCCGCCGCGCCCTCAAGATGCCCTTCCTGCGCGGCCTGGTCCTTCTGTACGACACTCTCGTCACGGGCACCCGGTGGCTGGTAAGATCCGCGACCCTTCAGGCCCTGGAGGAGGGCCCCGACGCCGGCCCCGACGCCGGCCCCGACGCCGGTCCAGACGCCGGTCCAGACGCCGACAGTGGCCCCCGCCCGGAGAGTGGCGCCGGTGCCACAAAAGGCGCCTCGGGAAGTGCCATGTCAGTGCTGCGGATGGCCTTCCTCGCTCCCATGGCCTGGATCGTTGGGGCCGCCTCGGACGACGCTTACACCGATCCCGATGCGATAGATTCTGGACCTGCCGCGGGGTCCGACCAGCCCGGGCCGTCCGCCGCTCGCGTGGAGCAAGGCCTTGGCAAGGGCTATACGGTGGCCGTCGGCGGCATGCTTCTGTTCAGCCTCGTGCTGGGTGTCGGTATCTTCTTCCTGCTGCCGCTTCTTCTGGCCCAGGCCACCGTCGGACGCGTGGATCAGGGCTTCGGGCTACAGCTCACCGAGGGCGCCATTCGGATCGTCATCTTCATCGGCTACCTGCTGCTGGTAGGCCGGGCGGCCGATGTGCGGCGCACGTTTCAGTACCACGGCGCCGAGCACATGTCGATCCACACTCTCGAGGGCGGCGATCCGTTGACAGTAGAGGCGGCCCGCAAGTACCCCACTGCGCATCCCCGCTGCGGCACCGAATTCCTTGTAGTGGTCCTGCTCGTCTCGATCCTGGCCTTCGCCGTGATCGGCAAGCTGCCGCCCCTGATGCTGGTAGCCTCCCGCGTCCTGCTCGTGCCCGTGATCGCCGCCGTCAGCTACGAGCTTCTGCAGCTTGGCGCTCGCCACCGAAGCCACACCCTGGTCCGCTGGCTGTGGTCGCCCGGCATTTGGGTCCAGATGATCACGACTCGCCAACCAACCGACGACATGATCGAGGTTGCGATTGTCTCGCTTCAGCGGGCCCTCATAGCCGACGGAGCCGAGATCCCGGCCGGCAGCGCCGACTTCCACAGTCGACCCCTGAATCCGACCGTCGAAGATGGCCCGGACGAAGCTCAAGCCAACACCGACGGGCTAGGGCCAAGCAGTTCCGAAGGAACTGTCAAAGTCAACACCGACGCAGCCCGGCCAAGCAGTTCCGAAGGAACTGTCAAAGTCAACACCGCAGGTGTTGACTCGTGATCGACGCCAAGCTGGTTCAGATCGCGACTCAGTACGATGCTCTTCAGGCCGAGCTGGCCCGGCCAGAAACCGGCTCGGATCCGGCCGCGCTCAAGCGCCTGGGCAAGGAGCTTTCTCAGCTCGAAGCGGTCGTCGCCGCGTGGCGTGAGTTGCTGGTCATTCGCCAGGGTTTGGCTGAAGCCCTCGAGATGCGCGACTCGGGCGACGACGACATGCACGACATGGCTCAGGAGGAAGTCCGCAGCCTGGAGGCGAAGCAGGCCGATCTGGTGGACCAGTTGCGCGTCCTGCTTCTGCCGCGTGACCCACTCGACGAGAAGAACGTGATCCTGGAGATCCGGGCCGGCACCGGCGGCGAGGAGGCCAAGCTATTCGCGGCCGAACTTCTGCGGATGTACCTGCGCTATGCCGAACGTCATCGGATGTCCGCCGAGGTGCTCAGCCTGGGCGAAACCGGGATTGGCGGCATCAACGAAGCCATAGTGCAGATTGGGGGGCGCGGCGCCTTCAGCCGCCTCAAGTTCGAGGCCGGCGTGCACCGGGTCCAGCGCATCCCCGTGACTGAGTCGAGCGGTCGAATCCACACCTCGACCGCGACCGTGGCGGTCATGCCCGAGGCCGAGGAGGTCGACGTTCAGATCGACGAGAAAGACATTCGAGTCGACGTTTACCGGTCCACCGGCCCGGGCGGGCAGTCGGTCAACACGACCGACTCCGCGGTTCGAATCACGCATAAGCCGACCGGCATCGTGGTCGCCATCCAGGACGAGAAGTCCCAGATCAAGAACAAGGCCAAGGCCATGAGCATTCTGCGCAGTCGGCTCCTCGAGCACGAACGAGCCAAGGCCGCCGCGACGGAGTCAGCGATGAGGCGCAGCATGATCGGCTCGGGCGAACGTTCCGAGAAGGTGCGGACCTACAACTTCCCCCAGGACCGCCTGACCGACCACCGCATCGGGCTCGATTTGCACAACCTGCCCGGGGTGATGGACGGCGACATTGACAAGCTGATCGACGCCCTGAGCAACACCTATCAGGCCGAGCGGCTGCGGTTGCTGTCTGAAGGCCCCGAAGCGTGAGACCGGCGCGGCTGGCGGCGTGGGCGCGGCTGGTGCGCCGGTAGTCGGGGAGTGAGCGTGGCCACCATCGGCGAACTCCTCATCACAGGCACGCTCCGTCTTCGCGCCTCCGGCTCGGAGAGTGCCCGCCTTGACGCCGAGCTGCTGTTGGGCTGGGCCATCGGGGCGGAGCGGACATCCGTGATCGCCCATCCAGAGTGGCCTGCCGGCGCTGACGCGGCCAGAACCTACGAAGATGCGTTGGCGCGGCGCGAGGCCGGCGAGCCGGTTGCATACATTCGCGGCCTCAAGGAATTCCACGGCCTTGCCTTCAGCGTAGACGGCCGCGCCCTGATCCCGCGACCGGAGACTGAACTGCTCGTCTCCGAGGCGGAGCGCGAGGTCGGCCGCCGGCTGACGTTGGCGCCGCGACCGCCGGGTACGCCGCCGCTGCGCGTTGTCGATGTGGGCACAGGCTCCGGCGCGATCGCCATCGCTCTGGCTTCGTTGCTGGGCAAGCGGCGAATGCTCCCCGAAGTCACGATTCTGGCGGTCGACAGCTCGCCCGATGCCCTTGGCCTGGCCCTTGAGAACGCGGTAGCCCACGCCTTCGCAGACGCAATCATCTTCATCGAGTCGGACCTCCTGCCGGCTTCCGAGCCGCCTTTCGACCTGATCCTGGCCAACCTTCCATATATACGCTCCGACGATGTCGATGCACTGCCGGTGGCTGTCTCATTCGAGCCACGAGCCGCTCTCGACGGCGGCCCCGATGGGCTGAAGATCATTCGGCGCCTCCTGGACGAGCTGCCCACCTCCCTGGCGGAAGGTGGCGTGGCTCTGTTGGAGATCGGCTTCGATCAGGGACCTGCCGTTGAAGCGGCCGCCGCTTCACTGCCCGGCGCGTGGTCTTGCCGCATCCAGCCCGACCTGTCGGGCAAGCCGCGGCTGGCCCACGTGGAACGCGCCATGACGGCCGGCCGTCTTTGGTCGCGCTGATGGTCGAGCCGACGCTGCCCATCAAGCTCATCGCCCTCGACATCGACGGCACGCTGGTGGGCGACGATCTGGTCATCGGCGAGCGGACGAGGCTGGCGATCCGCGAGGCCAGTCGTCGAAGGATCACCGTTTCGCTCGTAACGGGTCGCATGGCGACAAGCGCCGTGCCCTTCGCTGAGGCTCTCGGCTTGACGGGCCCAATAGTCTCGCAGCAGGGCGCGCTGGTGCGGGCGATGCCCGTCCCCGGCTCGAAGCCTCTCGGCCGACTGCTCTACCACCGCCCGCTTCGACCCGAGGTCACGGCCGAGATCGTCCGATGGTGCCTGGAGCGCGAGCTGACGCCGCACTTCAACTACCTGGAGTGGATGATCGTGGGCTCCACCGAGGAAAGGCTCGAGGAATACCGGCTTTTCGTCGGCGACCGGCTACGCATCGTGCCGGACATCGCGGTCCGGGCGCACCGGCCGGTCACCAAGGTCGTGGCTCTGGGTGAGGGCCATCACTCGCTCGAGGTGCTCGACGAGGGCCGGGCCCACTTCGCCGGACGCGCCGAAGTGACGCTGAGCCACCCGCGCTTCCTCGAGTTCATGGCCCCCGGCGTTTCGAAGGGGTTGGGCGTCCGCTGGCTGGCGCGGCGACTGCGTGTGCCGCTGGCCCAGTGCCTCGCAATCGGCGACCAGTACAACGATCTGGAGATGATCACCGAGGTCGGTCACGGGGTCGCGATGCCCAGTGCTCCGGCCGCCGTTCAGGCCGCGGCGCGGTTCGTGGCACCGCCGGTCGGCGAGGAGGGCGCGGCCCAAATGATCGAGCGGATCGCGCTCGACGGGTGGCGGGCGCCGGCGGGCCAGGCCGTCGCGGGTCCCGGACGTGCGGTGGCGCGGAAGTGACGGCACGGTTGCTTCCCGACGACGACACCGGGCGCGCGGCCGCTGTCGACGTTCTGCGGGCTGGTGGCCTGGTCGCCATGCCGACCGACACCGTCTATGGCGTCGGCGTGGCCCTGGGTACCCCCGAAGGCCTGCCGCGACTCTTCGCGGCCAAGGACCGGCCCCTCGATCGGGCGATCGTGCTGCTCGTCGCCGACCTGGAGCAGGCCGCGTCCGTGGGCGTGATCTCGCCGGCGGCTCGAGCGCTCGCTGAAGGGTTCTGGCCGGGCGGCTTGACTCTGGTTCTGGCCCAGACTCCGGGCGCGCGCTTTCCCGCGGTGCTGACGGCCGGAGCCGCCACAATCGGCGTCCGCCTTCCGGACCACGAATGCCCCCGCGCCCTGGCCCGCGCGCTGGGGCCGCTGCCGGTTACGTCGGCCAACCGGTCGGGCAACCCGGACGCGCGCGACGCGGCCGACGTGCTGGCCCAGCTTGGCTCGCGCGTCGACCTGATCCTTGATGGGGGGCCGGCCCGCGGTGGTATCCCTTCCACGGTCGTTGACTGCTCGGGCGAGCTGCCGAGAGTCTTGAGGCCCGGCGCAATCCCCTCGACCGAACTGGCCGCCACCCTGTCCAGAGCCGGCCTGGCGCACTCGATCGTAGAGTAGGACGACAGACGACGCCCCTCCTTCGCATGGGCGACAATAGGCCCGACCCGACCCCCGATCCCGGCCGCGGCGGGCTGGCGCATGAGCAAGGAGAGCCACAATGACGATCGCACGTCGAGAGGGGATCGCCTGGGCGCGGCTGGCCGACGTCGACCCCGAGCTGTGGGCGGCCATTCGCGGCGAGACCGATCGCCAGCGCTGGAAGATCGAGCTGATCGCTAGCGAGAACTACACCTTCGCGGCGGTCATGGAGGCGCAGGGCTCGCCCCTTACCAACAAGTACGCTGAGGGCCTGCCCGGCAAGCGCTACTACGGCGGCTGTGAGTTCGTGGATGTCGCCGAGCGCCTGGCCCAGGAGCGAGCCCTTGCCCTCTTCCCCGGCGCGGAGCACGTCAACGTCCAGCCTCACTCCGGCGCCCAAGCCAACATGGCCGCCTACCTCAGCGTTCTGCAGATCGGCGACAAGATCCTGGGCATGAATCTGGCCCACGGCGGCCACCTCACCCACGGCTCGCCGGTCAACTTCAGCGGCAAGTGGTTCGAGGTCCATGCCTACGGCGTCGATCCGACGAGCGAGCAGATCGACTACGACGCGCTGGAGAAGCAGGCGGCCGAGGTTCGGCCCAAGTTGATCGTCGCCGGCGCCAGCGCCTACCCCCGCACAATCGATTTTGAGCGGATGGGGGCGATCGCCAAGAGGGTCGACGCCCTGCTGTTCGTCGACATGGCCCATATCGCCGGGCTCGTCGCCGCAGGGTTGCACCCGAGCCCGTTCGGTCACGCCGACATCGTTACGACCACGACGCACAAGACCCTGCGCGGCCCGCGCGGTGGCCTGATCTTCTGCCGCGAGGACCTTGGCAAGGCCGTTGACAAGAGCGTCTTCCCGGGTACGCAGGGCGGCCCGCTGATGCACGTCATCGCCGCCAAGGCGGTCGCCCTTCGTCTCGCCAACACAGATGAATTCCGCGACGATCAGCGTCAGACGATCGTCAACGCCAAGCTGCTTGCAGCCACTCTCGCCGAGAAGGGCGCCCGCGTCGTCTCCGGCGGCACGGACAACCACCTCATGCTGGTCGATGTTACGCCCCTAGGCGTGACCGGCCGCGAGGCGGAGCACCTGCTCGACGAGATCGGCATCACCGTCAACAAGAACGCCATTCCGTTCGATAAGAACCCGCCTAACATCGCCTCCGGCATCCGAGTCGGCACGCCCGCTACCACCAGCCGCGGCTTTCGCGAGCCGGAGATGCGTCTCATCGGCGAGTCGATCGTTTCGGCCATCGTGAGCCGCGACGACCCGGCCGTGCAGTCGAGGCTGGCTGCTCAGATCCACGACCTGTGCTCCCGATTCCCCGTTCCGGGTCTGCGGGAGGACTGAACCACGCAGTCCGTCCCGCAGTCCGTCACGCATGAGGCACGGCCGTGAACCTGCCGGCTGACGTCATCGAAGTCATTCCTGCCCTCGTCGTGGGCTTCCTCCTGGCCTTCCTCGTGAGCCTTGGCCTGACCCCCTTGGTCACGAAGTTCGCCAGGCAGCGGGGCATGGTGGATCGGCCGGAGGCCCGGCGCGTCAACACGAGGACGGTGGCCCGGGGCGGCGGTGTCGCCATTGCCGTGGGCTTCGTCTCGATCTCGCTCCTGATGCTGGGTATCAACTTTGGCCTGGGTCTCAACTTCGTGGTCCAGCAAAAGGGCGTCGGCCCGGCGCAGCTAGCAGCCTTGCTGGGTGGTGCCGTTCTGGCAGCCGGCATTGGCCTGCTCGACGACATCTTCCAGCTCCGGGCGCGCTACCAATTCGTCGGGCAGTTCGTGCTGGCCGGAGTGGCGGTTGCCCTGGGCGTGTCCGTGACCATCGTCAACTTTCCGTTCGCCGCGGACGGCACGCTTCAAATAGCAGGCATCTTCGCTGCTGCAATTACGGGCATTTGGATCGTCGGCATGGTCAACAGCATCAACTTCATCGATGGCCTGGATGGCCTCTCCACCGGCATCGCCCTGATCGCCGTTGTAACCCTCGGCCTGATCAGCCTGGGTGTCGGCACCAGGGAACCCTTGGTCGCCCTCCTCTGCTTCATTCTCGCCGGAGCCCTCGCTGGCTTCCTGCGCTGGAACTTCCATCCGGCTTCCATCTTCACCGGAACGAGTGGCGTCATGGTGGTCGGCTACTCGCTGGCCATTCTTTCGATCCTCGGCGCCGGCAAGGTCGCCGTGGCCGCCCTGGTGCTCGGAGTGCCGATCATGGACACGTTCTGGATCGTCGTCCGGCGCACGGCCTCGAAACGATCACCCTTTGCCGCGGACCGTAACCACATCCATCACCGTCTGCTGGACCTGGGCCTGTCCCACCGCGGCACCGTTCTTCTGATCTACGTCGTCTGCATCCTGCTGGCGCTTCTCTCGCTCCGGCTGTCGGTGATGAACCAGATGTACGCCTTCCTTGGGCTGATCGTGCTCTTTGGACTGGCCCTCTTCTTCATCGAGCGAATTGGCGGCGGAGCGGGTGCGATCGAGCAGAGTCTCGACGCAGACTCCTACTCGGGCCGTGCGGATGACGAGCCTGACGGCGCGCCGCCCCTCACGGATTCTCCGTCAGACAGTCGGCAAATAGACAACTTCTAGCCCGGTCCGAGTGGCGCTTTACGGGGGTAAGCGCCCCCAGAAATCGGCTGCTACACTCACGGCGCTCTGCCAGGGAAACGAATGAACGGTCTTGGGAAGTCGTCGGGCTACATTGCTCTCTTCTCGGAGATCGGTTTCGTTTTGCTCCTGACCGTCCTGGCCGGCACGCTCGCCGGGTACTGGCTAGACCAGCGCCTAGGGACGATCCCGGTCTTTGTCCTGGTCGGGTTCGCGATCGGCGGGACAAGTGGCGCGATCGGCTGCTGGCGATTGATGACCAGATTCCTGAGGCAACTGGACGAAGAGGATCGACGATAACGGTGCTTGCGGGCCGCCGCCAAACGGAGCGAATGTGACGACCGACCCGGGCGCGATGCCCGAGAAGATCGAACTGATAGAGGGTCTGACCCAGCCGGCTGAGCCGGCCCAGAAGCGCCGACGCCTGTCGTCCGGTCGCGTCTTGCTGTTGCTGGCCCTCGCGGTGGTTGCTCTCGACCTCCTGGCGGTCATGCTCGTTCCGCCATTCCCCAAGGGTGGCCAGCCGGGCGATCCCTGCGGCTATCCGTCGTGCTTCATCAATTCCGTGATCGAGTTCCCGCCACCGGCCGTGGTCCTCGACCTTCAGCCGAGTACCGCTCAGTCGCCGGCTCCGATGGTCTACTTCCACCCCAGCATCAGCTCCACGATCCTGACGATGTGGATTGTGATGGCACTCCTGCTGCTCATCGGATTCATCTCGACCCGACGGATGAAGCTCGTTCCGGGCCGCCTTCAGAATGTCGTCGAGTGGGCCTATGAGTTCGGCTCGGACTTCGCCATCGGGATCGGCGGCGAGAAGGCGAGACGCTACTACCCCATTTTCGCCGGCTTCTTTGTCTTCATCCTCTTCTCCAACTGGAGCGGGCTCGTGCCGCCGGTCGGGAAGTTCGAGCAGCTCCGTGCGCCCACCAGCGACGTCAACATCACGATTGGTCTCGCTCTGACTTCCTTCGTTCTCTTCCAAGGTGAGGGCTTCCGACGCCTCGGCATCCGCGGCTACCTCGGCAAATTCTTCCCTCTAGGGGAGTTCCGTAAGGGTTTCGGTGCCGGGTTGCTCGGGATGTACGTCGGCTTCATCGAACTCTTCCTGGAATTCGTGAAACCGGTCACTCTGTCCATGCGACTCTTCGGCAACATCTATGGCGGTGAAGTGGCCCTGGCCGTTATTTCCGCCCTGACTCTGGCGGTAGTCCCCGTCGCCCTCATAGGCCTCGAGGCGCTGCTCAACCTCATCCAGGCCCTTATTTTCTCGGTTCTGACCCTCATGTTCATCTTGATTGCCATTGAGGGCCACGAATCGGATGAGCACCAGCCGGCACCCGCCGGCGATTTTGCGGAAGGCTCCATGGTGCTCGAAGGCGCCGACAACCCACAGCCCGAGGCGGCCTGACCGCCCACCATATGACCATCCGGCCGCGCGGTCGGAGTCATGGAGGTTCCAGCAAATGCCAGTGGAGCACATCGGAGCGGGCCTTGCGGCCCTTGGCGTCATCGGCCCCGGCATCGGCATCGGCATCCTGGCCGGGATGTCCAGCAACGCGATCGGTCGCAATCCCGATGCCGCTGGTCAGATCCGCGGCCTGGCGATCATCCTGGCCGGCTTCGCGGAAGGCCTGGGTGTTCTGGCGATCGTCGTCGGCCTGCTCGCCCTTTTCCTGAAGTAGATCGGAATCGACGGAGCGCGACTCGTGAACTTCCTCGCGGCCGCAGCAGCGACGGCCCCAGCGCCTGAGGCGTCCGGCCTCTCGATCAACTTCTTCTGGGTCATCGTCGCTGCGCTCAACTTCATGTTCTTCCTGGCCTTGATCTGGCTGTTTGCCTTCAGGCCGATCGCGAGCATCCTCTCGACTCGCCAGGCCCGCATCGAGCAGGGTCTAGCGGACGCCGCCCAGGCCCGCCAGGAGCGGGACGCGGCTGCGGCCGAGCGCGACGGCATCGTCTCGGCGGCCCGGCGCGAGTCCCAGTCTCTGATCGCCACGGCTCAGAAGGCTGCCCAGGATCTGCGGGACGCGGATATCGCCACCACCCGCGAAGAATTGGGCCGGCTTTATGAGAAGGCTGCCGCGGATATAGTCGCTGAGCGAGCTCGCGCCATGGCGGATCTGCGGGCCCAGGTCGCGGATCTGGCTCTCGCGGCCGCCGGAAAGGTCGTGGGCGAGACGATGACCGAGCCACGCCAGCGTCGACTGGTCGAGGAGTACCTCGCCGAGCGCAACGTAAACGACGGGCGAAGCAACTGATGCCACGCATCGGGGCCGGGCGGCGCTACGCGGAGGCGGCTTTCGAGCTGGCTGTCCGCGACGATAAGGTCGACGCCTGGCAGCGCGACCTGGCCCTGGCGGCTGAGATGGCCAGCGACGAGCGGGTCGCCCGGGCCGTAGACAGCCCGGCCGTGCCCTTCGGCCAGCGGCGCAAGGTCGTCGAGCAACTGCTCGGCGAGCACGTCTCTCCTCAGGCCCTGAACCTGGCCCTGCTCCTGGCAAAGCGGGGACGCTTCGGAGTCCTTTCCTCCGTCAGTTCCGAATACGACGCCAAGGTCCGACAGACGCGCGGCATCATCGCCGCCACAGTGACCACGCCGGAGCCACTCTCGGCCGCAGAACTGGCCGCGGTGCGGGCGCGCGTGGAAGAGCTCGCCGGCGCCAAGGTGGAACTCGCCACGAGCGTTGATCCTGGGCTCCTGGGAGGGCTCACCATCAAGATCGGCGATAGATTGATCGACGCCAGCGTACGTGGCCGCCTCGAGCGGCTGCGCGGGCGGCTGGTCCAGGGAACGACCTAGACGCGGGAGGTCGGGGCCGAGATTCGGCTCGACACCCCGGGGCCGCCACGGCCGAACGGAGAAGGAATGGCCATTCGCTCAGACGAGATCGTCAGCATTATCAAGAACACGATCGAGAGCTTCGATGCGGGCGCGGAGTCGCGCAGTATCGGCACGGTCGTCGAGGTCGGGGACGGCATCGCCCAGATCTACGGCCTCTCGGGCGCGCTCTCGTCGGAACTGCTCGAGTTCCCCGGCGGCGTGATGGGCATGGCCCTCAACCTCGAAGAGGAGACCGTCGGCGCCGTCATCCTCGGCAACTCCACGGCGATCAAGGAAGGCGACACGGTCAAGACAACGGGCCGCGTCGTTGAAGTGCCCGTCGGGGCGGCGCTCCTGGGCCGCGTGGTGGACCCGCTCGGACGTCCGCTGGACGACAAGGGCCCGATCGCCGCCACCGCGACCCGCCCGGTCGAGCGGATCGCCCCCGGCGTCATCACCCGTCAGTCGGTCGACACGCCGGTCCAGACCGGCATCAAGGCCATCGACGCTCTCATCCCGATCGGCCGGGGCCAGCGCGAGTTGATCATCGGCGACCGCCAGACCGGCAAGAGCGCCCTGGCAATAGACACGATCATCAACCAGAAGGGCAAGGGCCTGGTCTGCATCTACGTGGCCATCGGCCAGAAACTCTCGACCGTGGCCAAGGTTGTGGCCGTACTTGAGCAGCACGGGGCCATGGAGCACACCATCGTGGTGGTGGCAGGGGCCGAGGAATCGGCCGCGCTCCAGTTCCTCGCCCCATACGCGGGCTGCGCCATGGGCGAAGAAGTCATGGAGAACGGCGTCCAGATCGGCGGCCAGCTGGTCAAGGACGCGTTATGCGTTTACGACGATCTCTCCAAGCACGCCTGGGCTTATCGCGAGATGAGCCTGCTACTGCGTCGCCCGCCCGGCCGCGAAGCCTATCCGGGCGACGTCTTCTACGTCCACAGCCGCCTCCTTGAGCGGGCCGCGCGGATGAGCGAGGAGAATGGCGGCGGATCGCTGACGGCGCTGCCTTTAATCGAAACGCAGGCCGGCGACATCTCGGCCTACATCCCGACGAACGTGATCTCGATCACGGACGGCCAGATCTTCCTGGAAACGGACCTGTTCAACGCTGGCCAGCGGCCCGCTCTGAACATCGGCGTCTCTGTCTCGCGCGTCGGATCGGCGGCCCAGACCAAGGCCATGAAGAAGGTCGCCGCCCCGCTGAAGCTTGACCTGGCTCAATACCGCTCCCTCGCCGCCTTTGCCCAGTTCGCGTCGGACCTGGACAAGGCCACCCGCGATCAGCTGACCCGCGGCGAGAAACTGTCCGAGGTCATCAAGCAGCCGCAGTACGTGCCCGTGCCGCTGGAGCGCCAGGTGGCCATCCTGTACGTGGCCACGATCGGTCTCCTCGATGACATCCCAACACCGCGAGTCAAGGAATTCGAGGCCCAGTTCACCCGCTACCTCGACACGCAGCACAGCGCGGTCATGCAGAAGCTCGCCGCAACCAAGGTTCTCGACGATGACACGGCGGCGGCCTTGCGAGCGGCTGCCGACGAGTTCCGCAAGACGTTCCTGGCCTAGGAAGTACTGAAGCACCGTGCCCAGCCAGCGAGACATCCGAAGGCGCATCAACGCCTCGAAGAACATCAGGCAGATCACTCGGGCCATGCAGTTCGTGGCTGCGTCCAAGCTGCGGCGCGCCCAGGAATCGACTCTCGCCGCCCGGCCCTATTCGGAACTGGTCGACGAGATGCTGGCCGACCTGGCGGGCGTTCTCGGCGGTGAGGAACACCCGCTCTTGAGTCGGCGCGAAGGCGGCATGCGGCTGATCATCCTGATCACCAGCGATCGGGGCCTGGCCGGACCGCTCAACACGAACGCCGTCCGCTTCGTGTCCAAGGAGATCGTCGAGCACGTCGGGGATCTGGAGATGGTCACCGTCGGCCGCAAAGGTCGGGACGCCATGCGTCGGGCCAGGGTGCCGATCATCGCCCACTTCGCGGGCTTTGGTGACCGCCCCTCCGTTGACGACATCCTGCCGTTGGCTCGTCTGATCTCGGACGAGTACGAGGCCGGCACCTACAACGAGGTGGACATCGTCTTCACGCGCTTCGTTTCGACGCTCGTGCAGCGGGCCGACATGGTCCAGCTTCTGCCCATCAGGCCGAGCACAGATACTCACGGCGTTCCCGGCTCGCAGTTCATATTTGAGCCGGCTCCGGAGGTCGTCCTCAACGAATTGCTGCCGCGCTACCTCGGAACTCGGCTATACCAGACGGCTCTCGAAAGTACGGCCAGCTTCTTTTCAAGCCAGATGGTGGCCATGAAGAACGCCACAGAGAACGCCAACGAACTGATCGACGACCTGACCCTGAGCTATAACAAGGCCCGTCAGGCCAACATCACCAGCGAACTCATCGAGATCGCTTCCGGCGCGCAGGCGCGCTAGAACTCGGCGACAGGAGGCAACGACAGCACAATGGCGACCGCCGCCCTCACCTCAATCGGGACCAACGGCCCAACGGCCGTTGGTAAGGTGATCCAGATCACCGGCCCAGTCGTCGACATCGAATTCCCGGCCGGGCAGCTCCCGG
>JAYVMQ010000231.1:0-6257 GCA_043758855.1 Chloroflexota bacterium | reverse complement strand
GCTGGAACCCCACTATCGCCGCCCAGTCGGCCTTCGCCGAGGATTGCCGCGCCGCTGGTATCGCTCTGAACGTGAGCTAGGAACACGACGGTCGGACCGCGCTCGCCGAACTCCGCCGACGAGCCGACGAGCCGACGCACCTACCGTACTGCGCCGCCGAGGCGATGGGAAAGGCGACTGCTTCGGGTCCCGCGGCGCACGGGATGGCGACCAGCTGGTCCCAAATCACGCTCTCGGTAGTGCGCACGAAGCCGGCCAGAGGTCTCGCACCGGGCTCTTTGCTGAGCGCGGGACGGCGGCGCAAGCCGGGACGTTTCGGTCGTCGTGGCCGTGGAAGTCTCGGGCGGTCGCGCGGCCCCCATGCGCACACGGGCGACGAACACCACGTGGTATTGAGCGGCCGGTGGCGCATGTCGCAGGGCGAACACGTGGTTGAGTTAGGCCTCGGCGACTACCTCCGCTGGGACGGCTCCGTCCCCCACGACGCCGAGGTCATGGGCCTCGATGAAGGCCGCTTGCTGATCATCACCCTCGCCCCCGGCTGATGGGCGCGCGCCGGCTCGCGGCGCGGACGGCTCTTCGAGGTCCCGGTCCTCCATCTCGCACGCATGCTCCATGATGTGCTGGGCGGTACCGTCCATCGCGCCCGCAACGACCCTGCGCCTCTTGCCCATTTCGAGGCTGACCTGCAGCCGTGTCGGTCATGCCGGACACCCTTCTCGCAACGCCCTCGCGCTTACGCGGACGGAGTTCTCGGAGGTGCGCCATGCGCCGCCCGCGGCCGACATCAACGCCGGGCGGCAGCCTGGTGGCGCAGGTGACCGGCGGGAAGCGGAATCCCCGTCGGGCCACACTCTCGGGCAGTCGGGGAGGTGGATTTGGAGCGGGAGACCGGATTCGAACCGGTGCCATTCTGCTTGGGAAGTAGCGGCGTCCCAGCGGTGTGCCCTGAGCGTGGAATCTGGTCGAAAAACTGTCCAGTTAGAGTGTCGGAACAAGCACGGGTTCCGATGTCCAAATAGAAGCCGCGTCGACTCCAGCCGCGCACTCTGACTTACGCTCTTGCCGATCCAACCTTGGGCGCAACGTCAGTCCTATGAAGGTCGACAGCGGACGGCTGCGACCCGTCTTTGGTCAGGCTCGCGGACTGAGCAATCAGGGCGGCGAGCAATTGTGTGTGAGCGCGCACCAGTTCAACTGTACCCTGGCCTGCAAGAAGTGGATATGGGGCGCCCATTCGCAGTCGAACGTCCGAATTGCGGATGGCCGGTCCTTGCAACAGGAGGCTTAGGAGGATCGAGTCAAGCAAGGCTTCGATCGTCTCGGTAGATTGCGGATCTAGAAAAGTGACGTACCGATCGGCGACTCGTGCCAGAGCGTCCTGGAAGCCCCGGACTTCCATGGCGACGTAGTCAAACCATTGCAGCTGTCCAGGGTCGGCGACGGGCGCCGGCTTCGAAAAGTCGAGATGTTGCAGAGCGGCGAAGAAGACCTCATCGAAGAGCGCAGGTGTCTCGACTGGATGACCAGACGGAACTGACTCGGCACCAGCCTTGAACATATCCGCCAGCAGCCCAACGTGGCGGGCCAGTGGGATACGCAGCGCACGGAACGCTGCCCGGCACATTCTCTGGCGTTCTCGTTCTTGACTCGTATGGATTACCGAGTCGATAAGCATCACCGTAAGGAGGATGCTCAGGGCCGAGCTGCCAGCATTCGGCGACCAATCCGCGAGCCACTGAATGCCAGCGTCGCGCCCGATGACATAGCCGGCCAGAGAACCGACGCTGACACCAATGAGAATCAGGTAGGGAATGCGGAGGAGGCGATGGATGGACGGACGACCCGTGTCGGGTGTCGTCATGGTCTCCTTTCCCCGTCTGTGGGCCTGCGATCAAACCTGGGATTTAGGAGCCTCACGCGCTCCTCCGCGGCGTCGGTCGGGATAATGACGATGGGAGTGGCCATCAATGCTGGTAGCGCTGAAAAAGGCATCGCGCGGCCTCTTGCGATCGCGGGTCCAGGTCGTCGGCGAGGTCGATGGCGACAACCGACGCCGGTGCCGCCGAACGAATAGGCCAGTCGGACGTAAACGCAGGCGTCGTCCGCAGGGTGAGGTTAGGCTCCTGACTTTCCCGCAGCTTGTATTTGTCGACCAGCAGCTTGAGGCCCTCTTCAGCGAGGTATGCATCGAACTCTTCGGCCGGCATCAGATCCAGCCCAACATCGCTCGCGGCTGATACGCCGGTTCGCATTAGGCCCTTCTCCTGCCGAATAGCTCCGAGGTCCGACGGGTGGGCACGGAAGTTACGGCGTTGGGCGCGCGTGACCAATCGCGGGCGGAGCGAGGCAAGATCGTGGTGGGCGATGAAGTTGCGGAGCTTCGCTCGGGACACGGGGTCGAGCCAGGGAGCATCCAGACCGTCGATCAGGAACAGCAGGCCCCAGGCCCGTTGTGGCGAAAAGCGTCGCCCGTCCAACGTCCCGAGTTGCGCCCTCCGATCCACGCTCGCTGGGTCAACGAGGAGGACTCGGCCAACTCGTCGAGCAACGAGTTCTCCGGACGCGACGAGCTGGCCGACCCGTCTGGATGTCACGCCCAGTCGAGCAGCCGCTTCTGGCACTGATAGAGCACTTACCTCAACCATTCCGCATGCAGCATAGTTGAGGAAATGGTGGTGTCAAGCGGCAGATTTTAGTGTGCCTCCGACGGTTTCGTTCGAGAAGGGCCACCGCCGATCAAGACCCACAGATCGTCACCCGAGCGCCCGTTCCGCAGGTATTCTGACGACATGATCGGCTCGCGCGACATCACGATCAGGCGGGCCGTGTTCGAATGGCTTGCCGAGCAACGCCAGGAACACGGGGAGGCGCTGTCGCGCGCATCTCTCGAGTCGTTCTCGCTGGACGGAAAGCGCATCCCGCTGGTGGGCCCGCAGGGGATCTGGAAGCCCGCACTATGTGAGCTGCCGCTGTCGATCACGACCGTCGTCCGCGGCCCATATGCCGACGTTTTCGATGAGCGGACGGGGACTCTCGCCTACGCATACCGAGGCACCGACCCAGATCACAGGGATAACGCCGGTCTCCGCACGGCATCCCGCGAGCACGTGCCGCTCGTCTACTTCCACTCGTTAGAACCCGGGTCGTACGTAGCCGCCTACCCCGCCTTCGTGGTGGGCGACGACCCGGCGAGCCTGAAGTTCTCGGTTCAGGTGGACGACATCTCGGCCGCCTATGCGGTTGCCACCAATCAAGTTGCTGAAGACGGCGCGGAAGCCCGGCGAGAGTATGTGACACGGGCCGTGCGCCAGAGGCTCCACCAGCAGCTGTTCCGCGAGCGGGTCTTGCGCGCTTATCAGGAGAGATGCGCGCTTTGCAGTCTCCGCCACCAGGAGCTCTTGGACGCGGCCCACATCACGCCCGATAGCCACCCCGAGGGCGATCCGGTGGTAAGCAACGGCGTCGCTCTATGCAAGCTGCACCACGCCGCGTTCGACGGCCTGTTCTTCGCTGTACGGCCGGACTACGTCATCGAGGTCAAGCCGTCGATCCTGCTTGAGCACGATGGCCCGATGCTGGTCGTGGGCTTGCAGCAGATACATGGCAAGCTGCTGCTCCTGCCGCGACGGCCCTCGGATCGCCCAGACCCAGAGAGGCTCGAGCGGCGCTATGCCGATTTCCTGAGGGCGAGCTGACTGCTGTCGGTTGAGAGCGAACCAGTCGATCCCCGTCGGCAAGCCCATAGAACGTTTACATTCTAGAAGGTATGGCTTATAGTGTGGGAGATCGAAGGCACGGATCAGTTCGCCAACTGGTTCGGTCAATTGAGCAGAAGCGATAAGGCAAGAGTCGAGGCCGCGATCGAGCGGCTCGAAGAAGAAGGTCCCAGACTCGGCCGTCCGTGGGTAGACAGCCTTGTCGGAACGAAGGTGAAGGAAGTAAGGCCGCGGGGCGGGTACCTCCGGATCTTGTTCCGCTTCGATCCCCGCAAGACTGGGATTATCCTGACGGCCGGGAACAAGGAAGGCCTCTGGGAGCAGTGGTACAAGACTGCGATCCCGGACGCCGAGAGGCTCTACGAAGCCTACGTCGCCGAGTTGCGGAGAGAAGGACTACTGAAATGACAACGAGCAAGTTCCGGACGATGCGGCAGGAGATGCTCGACGACCCTGCCTTCCGGGCCGAGGTGGCTCGAGAGAAGGCCCTCATGGCCGAGATTGATCTGGCCGTCGCGCGCCAGGCGAGCGGCATGACCCAGGAGGCTGTGGCGGCCGAGATGGGCAAATCGCAGGAGAATGTCTCCCGGATCGAGCGCCAGCGCGACGTTCGCGTTTCCACCCTGGCGCAGTTCATTCAGGCCCAGGGCGGTCAGCTGGAGATCAATGCCGTCTTCTCCGGCAAGCGTGTGAGCCTGATGAGGGCAGCAGGTGCGCAAGCCAAGGCAAGCCGGCAGCGCGCCTAGTTCCAGTCGATAGCTCAGCTGGGGGATATCGCCGCGGGCAGCCGCCTCTCCAATGCCTGGCGGAAGGCCGGCGCGGACTTGTACTTCATGTCGCGTGGTCCGTCAGTGCTTCGTCCAGGAGGCGCTGGACGCGACGACCCCGCGTTCGCGCAGCGTCCCGCAGTCGGGAGGACGTCGTCAGGCTTCGATCGAGCGCGCTGTGAACTGCCGCGACGACCTGGTCCGGTGCGACGCCGACTTCGGCGACGTCCACGATCGTGCGCTCCGGTCCGGTGACCCGAACGCCCTTGCGCGAGACGACATCGGCTTCGGCGAGAGGGCGCGTCGTCGTGTGGATGACGACGCCGGGCTGGGTCACCAGCCTGCGGCGGATCCGGGGCACCGTGAGATGCACGGCGTCGGCGATGACGTCGGAGAGCCCCAGGAGCGCGAGTGCCGATACGTGCGAGACCACGGCGTTGGGTGCCTGACGCAGCCAGGCGGCGACGATCTCCTCGTGGGTCTCGTGAGGGTAGTCACGCAGGCGGTACAGGCCCCTGGCCACGCGCAGGAAGCGCCCGCCCTTGGCGTGGTGTGTGAGCAGCGCGGAACTTAAGCCGCACGTTTGGGCCTGCGACGTGGTGAAGTAGCCCGCCTGCGCACTGGCTATGGCGAAGAGGCCGTCGTGGTCTGGGACATCGGTTGTGTCGTTCACATCCTAGATCATACTGAGGAAATCAACGACAGGGCTTAGATTGCTGGCCATTGCTGCCGGGGCCAGATAGACATCACTTTGCATCTCGATCTTTGTGCCCCGAATACAAAGGCTCATCGCTCCCGCTACCGACAGTCGGCAGCGATCAGACCTCGATACCGCGATCCTTCGCGTATCGCTCGACGGCCGCGAGCAGCTGACGGCCGGCCTTGATCGCATCGAGGAGTGCGGCGGGATCGAGAACCTCCAGCCACTCGCCGTGGACCGACGTGTTCCGTCGCGTGTTGAGCCCGACAAGGCGGGTTGCGGCCGGTACGTTCGGGACCCTGGCCTGCTCAAGGGCGAGGACCGCAGAGCGGATCCGGGTCGCCTGTTCGGCCTCGCGTGCTTCCCGGCGGAGGCCTGTCGTGGTCAGCTCGAACGCGTCCACAACGTGAAAGATGCCGGTCACGATGCCGTCGAAGTTGTTGTCGAACTCCCCTTCGGTCGGGTTCGGTCGCGTCGCGGCCGCGGCAGCTCCGTTGAAGCGAGCGGCAGCGCGGGCGAGGAGACCGCGAGCTGTGGCGAGCTGGGCCTTGGTCGGAGTGGCCATCACACGGTCCCTATGATGCGAACGCCGGCAAGCGCGGACTCGACGTGAGGATCGTGCTCGCGGGTCGCCCGATCGAATTGTTCCGGAGTGAGGATGAAGGGGTCGATCGAGCGACCGATCCTGGCCCCAAGCTTAGCCAGATGTTCGATGAGTGCATCACGATCCGACACGTCACCAACGATCATCAGGTCCAGGTCACTTCGTGCGTTGCCTCCGCCAGGCCGAGCGAGCGACCCGTAGGCAAACACGGCTTGGACGTGCTCGCCGCGAAGCGCGTCGGCCAGGGGGAGATCGACGATCGCCGTTCCGTAGGCCATCGGGTAGTGCGGGTCGTCGTGGTTCGGCTCGAAGGCGTCCTGGCTTAGCCGCCGTACCCGGCGAATCACGCCGCGCCGCTCGAGGGTGGAGAGCGCCGACTCGGCCGGGGTGTATTTCAGCTCCGACGCGCGCGCAACGTCGGCGACAGTGAGCGGCACCTCAGGGTGCAGCATCAAGACTGAGTTCAC
>JAYVMQ010000230.1:0-4809 GCA_043758855.1 Chloroflexota bacterium | reverse complement strand
CGAGGCCGGCGTGGCCGCTCGCTGGGGAGTGGGGCCGGCCTCGATCCCGGACTACCTGGCCCTGGTCGGGGACTCGGCTGACGGCTTCCCGGGCCTGCCCGGCTGGGGCGCGAAGTCCGCGGCCGCCGTCCTGGGCCGGTTCGAACACCTCGAAGCCATCCCCGCGAAAGTCGGGGAGTGGCATGTGGACGTGCGTTCAGCCGGCCCTCTCAACACCACTCTCCGGGCGCGCTGGTCGGACGCGCTGCTGTTCCGGCGCCTGGCGACCCTGGACACCGATGCTCCCGTGCCCCAGCGCGATCCCGACGAACTGCTGTGGCAGGGCGCGCGCCGAGCCGAGTTCACGGCCCTGTGCGATGAGCTGGGCCAGCCCCGCCTGGCCGAACGCCCACGCCTCTGGCAGGCCTGAGTCATCGGTCGCGCGGGCTAGTCGAATTCGCCGAGATCGGTCCCCACGTTAGTCCCCCCTCCAACGCCGGCGGCGGGCCGCCACTCGGGAGCTTGCGGCCGCCCGACCCAGCAGTTACGCTCCAGTTGGATCAGCAACTTTGACCCGAACGTGGCCTAGCCCTGGAGGGTACCGGCATGATGATCGGGGCGTTCACCGAGGACGGCGAGGCAACCTTCCCGGGCAACGGCGAGGCCGGCATCCGTGCCTACGAGAGGCTGATCGGTCGCAAGCTGGCCCAGGTGCTCTGGTTCCTGAACTTTGACGACCCGTTCCCGGCAAATGCATGCCAGACGGTGATCGATCACGGATCGATCCCCCAGCTCACCTGGGAGCTCTTCTGGCAGTTGGCGAATCCCAGCAACAGCGACATTGCATCGACAGGCCTCGACGATGTGCTGGCCCACAAGCACGACGCCTACATCGACGCCTTCGCGCGCGGGGCCGCGGCCTGCGGCAAGCCGATCCTTATCCGCTTCCTCCACGAGTTCAACGGCAACTGGCACCCCTGGGGAGGTTTCAAGAACGGCAGCGCGGCCGGTGGGCCCGAGAGGGTCAAAGCAGTCTGGAAGTACGTCGTCGACCGGTTCCGTGCCGCCGGCGCCGCGAACGTCCTCTGGCTGTGGTGTCCCCACGGCCCGATGGTGGACGTTCCGACGGACGCCTGGAACGACATGGAGAACTACTACCCCGGCGACGACTATGTCGACTGGTTCGGGATGGACGGCTACAACTGGTACCCGAAGGACCCCTGGGGCAGCATCCGACCGTTCCAGGACTTCGACGCTGTGTTCAAGGTTGTCTATGAGCGGCTGGTGGCTCTGGCCGCCAAGCCGATCGCAATCTCCGAGATTGCTTCGGGCGAGTTCACGTACGGTGAGATCACCAAGGCTGAGTGGGTCATCGATACCTTCACGCGGATGAAGAGATACCCGGCTCTCAGGATGTACAGCTGGTACAACATCAACAAGGAGCTGGACTGGCGCGTCAACTCGAGCCCGGCCGTCCTGGCAGCATTTCGCAAGGCGATGTCGGACCCCCACTTCGAGTCCGACTACGCGGATCCGCGGGCCGCCGCCGGGTAGCTCCGGGCACTTCGCCTACTTGAGCATCGCCAGCATCGAGGCATGGTGGGCCGGCGAGGCCGCCAGGCACGACCACTTCTTGGCAGGATAGGCAAGGTCGAACCAGGGCTTGCCATCGAGCGTCGTGACGGTGGCGCCGGCTCGCTCGGCGATCAGCCCGGCCGCGGCCACGTCCCAGGCGGATAGCCCGGCGCTCTGAGCATAGACGTCGAAACGGCCGCAGCCAACATAGGCGAGCGTCAGTGATGCGGACCCCATGGAGCGGTGCGCCCGGATCGTCTTGAGCGCCGAGTGACGCTTGCGCGTTGTGCCACGCCCACCGACGGCGAGCGTCACGACCAGGTCTTCGAGTAACTCCTTGCGGCCGACCTCAATCGGTTGACCGTTGCGCAGTGACGGCCCATCGATCGCGCCTGCGAACGTTTCGTCGCGAGTCGGATCGTAGACCACGCCGACAACCGGCCGGCCATCGGCCACCAAAGCGATGGAGATACAGAAGAACGGAATCCCGTTGGCGTAGTTCACGGTCCCGTCGAGCGGGTCGACGATCCAGACGCGCCCGGAACTCGTGGCGCCGGTATGGGCGACCGCGCCGATCTCCTCAGCGTAGAAGGAGTCATTCGGATAGTGGTCCCCGACAGCCAGCCGTACGAGGTCCTCACAGAGGTGATCGACCTCCGTAACGACATCGCGCGGACCCTTGGCTCGGATCTCCTCCAGCCGCTCGTAGCGCTCCATCTGGATTCGGCCGGCCTGATGGGCCAGGTCTATCGCCAGCTCAAGCTCCGGGCCGAAGGCGGCCGACCGACCCAACCGACCGCGCCGAGCCTTAGACTCCGCGGCCGATTCGGTCTCCTTAGAGGCCGGGCCGGGGCGCATCAGCCCGCCGTCCCGGCTTCGAGCGCGATCTCGATGGTGAGTTCGATCGATCGATTGAGGTCGTCGAGCGGCAGGTATGACTCTTCCGAGGTCGCCTCCTCGGAGAGCACGTCACTGACCGTGAGAATCGTGGCCGCGGAGACATCCGAACCCGCCGCTCGCGCCCGTGCGGCCAGGTAGTACATGACCGAGCTCTCCATCTCGAAGGCCAGCACGCCGCGACTGCGCCACTTGGAGAAGTAGTCCGCATCCGGGTTGTAGAAGACGTCGACGGTGGCGACCTGTCCGACATGTGGCTTCTGGCCGTGCTTCTCGGCCGTCTCCACGAGCGCCCGGACCAGCCTGAAGTCGGCGGTTGGAGCGTATGGATCGCCGTGGAGGTACGTTCGCGTGGCGCCGTCAACGGGTGCCGCGGACGAAGCGATCACGATCTCGCCGGTCTTGATGCCACGGCCGATGCCACCGCAAGTGCCAACTCGGATCAGCTTCTTCGCGCCGAGTCGGATCAGCTCCTCCACGACGATCGACATACTGGGCGCGCCCATGCCGCTGGTTTGGACGCTGACCGGGACACCCTTGTACGTTCCGGTGTAGCCGAGCAGGCCGCGGTGTGAGGTCACCTCGCGGGAGGCGCCGGGGCCGCCGTCAAGCTTCTCGGCGATCCAGATTGCGCGGTTGGGGTCGCCGGGCAGAAGAACGACCGGGGCGTAGTCCTCGGCCTCGGCCCGAAGATGGATCTGCGGCATTGTCTCTCCTGCTCAGATGCTTCGGCGGCGACGAGACGCCTCTCGGGGATTCTAGAAGATGGCGCCGCAAGGCATCGATACTCGGCTCCGCGAGGAACCTCGATGGCTGACTGGCCTATTGATAATTCACGCGTGTGGACTAGGCGCAACGGCATCTGAGACCTTATCTAAGATGGTTCCAGACTGGTCGTGATGGGGTATGTGCAGTTCGGTGTGGACAAATGGTTGAATATCTGGGATACATACGCACGTACGAGCCTTGCAATCATCCTGATCCGTCGTATGGTACGCGCGACCCAGGGGAAGCCCGTACCCTTGGATGCTAGGACTGGGGCAAGGTTCGCCCAACTGGAGACTTCCAAACTCTCGACTGAGCCGGTCCCGTCTCCCGGCCAAGGTGCCCGCCGCGAGAGTTTGAAGCTGAGGAAACAGCGTGCGGTTTGGTCGTGCTCGACTGGGGGCGGTCGAGCGTCTGCTGTGGTCCCGTGATAGTCGGCTTGTCTCGCGCATAGCCCAGAATCTGCCGCGGGCCCGAATTCTGGAGCTGGCAGACTCGGGCTGGTGCGTGCTTGCTCGCGCCGACGACCTGTCCGAGGCCATTATCCTTCGACTGGCTCAGGCGTCCGCCTACGGCATCGCCGACGTTGACCCGTCGCTGCCGGCCGCCGAGAGGTATGTGGTGGCGCTCGGTCACGCGGTCCAGGTCTCCGGCCTCGGCAATCAGATCGGCATGGACGAAACGCCAGAGATCGCTATGCGCAAGCTTCTCGACTACTTCTTTGCCCTCAAAGAGAACCACCACGTCGAGTTCCAGCCCATCGTCGATCTTCGAACGATGCAGGCCCACGAGTGGGAATGCCTCTTCCGGCCCCAGATGCCAATGCTTCCTCAGACGATCAGCGCCATCGTCGATGCGGCCCTAATCGCCAAGCGCCCAGTCGACTTCGATGTCTTCGTGGTCGAGGCCACGCTGGCCAGGATCGCCGAGCTAACCGAGATTGCCAAGCCTGGGTCCGCCGGCCGGCGCGCGCACTACAGCATCAACCTCCTGCCCGCCAGCCTTCTGGACCCGCACTTCGAAGCGAGCGCCTTCGCCGAACGCGTCCACCGAGCCGGCCTCTCGCCTCGCCAACTCGTAGTCGAATGCACCGAGCAGCAGGCCATCGCCGACATCCCGCACCTCAAGAAGCAGGTCCGAGCCCTCCGCCGCCTGGGCTTCGGCTTTGCCATCGATGACGCCGGAGCCGGCTACGCCAGCTTCAACGTCATCGCCGCCCTGGAGCCATCGATCATCAAGATCGATCGCGAGATCATCTGCCACATCGGCAACAAGGGCAGCGAGGCCAAGAAGGCGCTCGTCGAGGCGTTCGTCTCCTTCAGCCGTCGGATCGGGGCAAAGGTCGTAGCCGAGGGGATCGAGAACCGCCGCGATCTGCTCGCCCTGCAGGAGCGCGAAGTGGACTATGGCCAGGGCTTCTTCCTCGGCCGGTCCTGCACCACTCCCACGCAGCCCCGTCGCATTCGCAGCGCGCGCGAACTGCCGCTCACGATTTCCACGATTGCCGGCTGGGAAGGCGCGGTCACCACCCAGGCCGTTTCCACTCGGTAGAGCGGGGTCGTCCGGCAGTACCATCAATTCGATATGACCGCC
>JAYVMQ010000229.1:0-2645 GCA_043758855.1 Chloroflexota bacterium | reverse complement strand
GGGCCGCTCTTGGGCTCGCGGCCGCTCGCGGCGCGACGCAAGCGACCCAGTCACCCGCCAGATCAGTCCCGCCACGACCGCACTGGCGACCAAGAGTGCGGTAGAGATACCCGACTGCAGATCACGGAGTGGCCAGTAGGTCACGGGGTAAGCAAGGATCCGAATGCCCCCGACGAAGAGCCGAGTCAGGGGGTCGGCGGCCGCCGGACCGGGCTGCTGGAAGGAGATAATCCCGCGCATCTCGGGGAAGTTGTGAACCAGTTCTGAGACTATCAGGGGCAGCCAGGTCAGCACGAAGAAGCCGACGCCGATAAGCCCCCACTTCCACAGCCTGTGCCGCTCCTGGGTCGGTCCTCGACGTACGGTGATGAGAAAGAAGAGAGTCATCGGTAAGACCAGGACCAAACCGGTCAGGTGCGACTGGGACGTCAGGGCCGTTCCTGCAGCCGCGAGGACCCACCACCGCGGTTGGCGCGTTGTCCACGCCTGCCAGGCGCCCAGGCAGGCCAGGGCCACGGCGATCTCCGTGAGAACCGGGTTCCAGATGAACGTCGAGTAGTCGACCAGACTGGGTGAGACGGCTGCGAGAAGCGCCGCTGCCAGGCCGGCGGCGGTGCCTCCGATCGATCGAGCGGTCCACCACACCACTGGCACGACGATGAACCCGAAGAGGGCGATGGCCGTGACAATGACAACTGGGTTGCCATTGCCGAGCCAGGCAAACGGCATCATCAGGTCGTAGAAGAGCGCGCCGTGATGGAACGTCCCGCCGCTGCTGAACGCCTGCGAGCCATAGACTGGCAAGTCACGTGTCACGACGGCGTTCCAGATCGCTCCCGTCTCAGTGCTCTGGTCTGTGTCCCAGAGCCCTCGCACTGGCAGGTTCACGAACCGATCAGCTGCGGCAAGCAACAGAATCGGGCTCAGGCAGGCCCACTCACGAGCGTCCACCCCCAATCGGGCGACCAGGCGCCGGAGCCTGGCCAGCAGTCGACTAACAGATCTGCCGGCTGCGCCTTCTGCCGGCCGCTCGCTCAATGTACCTTCCTGTACACGGACAGAATCCGATCGGGCGCCGCGTGGAATCGATCGATCTTGAGCAGGCCCCCCAGTTTGCTCTGAGCTAGCCAGGCGTCTTCGGCCGAACCGTCGCAACCGTCGGTCCAGAATGTATCGCACAGGACGACGATGATCGTGGCCTTCTCCGGCGTCTCGAGGGCGACCCCGTCGCGGGTTAGTGGGTAGAAGTAGGCGTCGCTGCCCTTAAGCGCGAACAGGGGCACAAACGCGACGCTAGAGCCGGCCGCGTCCCGTTCGATCCGGTTGGCGGCTGTCTGGGCGGACGGCCACCCGCCGTCGTAGGCAGTCAGCGGGGGCCAATGGCCGGCATTCCAAACCAATAACGCAGCCAGGAAAACTACCGCGGTGCCGCGTCGAGCAATTGTGAGACTGCGGCCCGGCAGTACTCGCCACAGGCCCCCCACGATGAGCCCGACGGCCACAAGAACGAGCGGATCGACGATGACATGGTATTGCTCGGTAGGCAGTTCCTGAATCTGTGAGACGTCTCGGAGCCCGAGACCAAGGGCCAAGATGAGCAGAAGCAGCCAACCGCCGATGAGCCGAACGCCGAGCCGCTCGAATGCGAGCCCGACGTCGCCATCAGCCTGCGGCGGGGCTGGCTCCGTCGCCTCAGGATCGGTCGCCCCCGGCTGTGGCGTTGGCTTTCGCTTATTCCAGCCAGAAGCCACGCCGTGGCGCCATACGAGGCCCATGAAAGTGGCCGACGCGACCACGAAAGCCACGGGGAAGGCCGGCCGGAGGTCGATCTGTGGCCAGCGGGTTAGAGGCCAAGCCAAAATTCGAATCGCGGCTACGACAACGCGAACCAGAGGCCCTTGCGATGCAGGTGAGCCTGGCGTGCTGAAATATGCAAGGATCCCCCGCGTTTCGGTGAAGTTGTGGCCCAGCTCCCAAACGATGAACGGCAGATAGGTCGCAACGAAGATGGCCACTCCGACCAGGCCGTAGATGAGAATGTTGCGGCGGCGCGTGGCGGGACCTCGGCTCAGGTCAACCACGAATGCGGCGCCCAGTGGCAGAAGGATGAATGCCGCGGCTATATGCGCCTGAGCCACGACCGCACCGCCGACCGCCGCCACGAGCCACCATGCTGCCCGTTTGGTCCTAATCGCTTGCCACGCTCCAAGGTAGGCTACGGCGGCGCCTGGCTCCGCCACCGTGGGGTTCCAAATGAATGTGGCATAGCTGATCAGACTGGCGGAGGTTGCGGCAAGGAGCGCGGCTGTAAGCCCCGCTGCAGAGCCGCCGATGGTTCGGGCGATCCACCAGACCGCGGGGATGACAAGCAGGCTGAGCAGAGCAATCTCGGCCACCACCCAAACCGGGTCGCCGTTGCCGAGCCAAGCCGCCGGCATCATGAGGTCGTAGTAGAGGGCGCCGTGATGGAAGGTCATAAGGCTCGATAGCGGGCCGAATGTGGGTACTTGGCCCGTCGACAGGGCCCAGCGCAAATCAAGCATCGAGGTGCCCTGGTCGGAGTCCCAGCCTCCCCGACCCGCCAGGTTGGCAAAGCGCAGGACCGCTCCGGCAACGACGATGCCGGCCAGACAGGCCAGCTCCCG
>JAYVMQ010000228.1:0-4783 GCA_043758855.1 Chloroflexota bacterium | reverse complement strand
TTGTCGTCGGTCAGATCCTGGGCGGCCTGATTATCGTGGCCGGCATCCTGGCCTCGCGCATGGGCTCGAGCCAAGGTCGGCGGAGCGCCGTCGGCGCCTCGATGCCTTGACACCTGTGGGTGGGCGTCCTAACATCAACGCGCCTTTATATAAAGGCCCATTGTTGTGGCACCCCGACGGGTTTGCGCCCGCAGCTTCGCAAAGAGGAGCAAGGAACACCGTGAGCGAGAAGATCAGCAGCGACTCCGCGAACGCGAGCCACGCGAGCGTGGCTTTGGCGCCGGCAATTGGAACCGCCGCCACCGCATCGAAGGGCAAGAAGATCCGGGTTGCAATCGTCGGCGTCGGCAACTGCGCCAGCAGCCTCGTCCAGGGCCGCTACTACTACGAGAACGCGGCCGAGGATGACTTCATCCCGGGCCTGATGCACGTCAACCTGGGCGGCTATCACGTCCGGGACATCGAGTTCGTAGCCGCCTTCGATATCGACAAGAACAAGGTCGGCAAGGACCTATCCGAGGCGATCTACACCAAGCCGAATAATACGATCGTCTTCCATAAGGTTCAGAACCTCGGCGTCAAGGTCGAGCGCGGCATGACCCACGACGGTCTGGGCAAGTACCTATCCCAGATCATTGAGAAGGCGCCGGGGCCCACCGCCGATGTCGTCGGTATCCTCAAGGAGCGCAAGGTCGACGTCGTCGTGTCGTACCTCCCGGTCGGCTCCGAGGAAGCGACCAAGTGGTACGTGGAGCAGGCTCTGCAGGCCGGCGTTGCCTTCGTCAACTGCATCCCGGTCTTCATCGGTCGCGAGCCGTACTGGCAGCGCCGCTTCGCCGAGAAGGGCCTGCCGATCATCGGTGACGACATCAAGAGCCAGGTCGGCGCGACCATCACCCATCGCGTCATGACCCGCCTGTTCATGGATCGCGGCGTCCGCCTGGATCGAACCTACCAGCTCAACTTCGGCGGCAACACCGACTTCCTCAACATGCTCGAGCGCGAGCGCCTGGAGTCCAAGAAGATCTCCAAGACGAACGCGGTCACTTCGATGCTCGACTACGACATCGACCCGGACAATATCCACGTCGGCCCGAGCGACCACGTGCCGTGGCTGCTCGACCGCAAGTACTGCTACATCGTCATGGAGGGCACGACGTTCGGCGACGTGCCGCTCAAGTGCGAGCTCAAGCTCGAAGTCTGGGACAGCCCGAACAGTGCCGGCGTCGTCATCGACGCGATCCGCTGCCTGCGGCTGGGCCTCGATCGGGGCCTCAAGGGAACCCTCGTGGCCCCGTCCAGCTACTTCATGAAGAGTCCGCCGATGCAGATCCACGACGATATCGCCTTCAACCGCCTCGAGGCCTTCATCCGCGGCGAGGACAACGAGACGCTCGTCGGTACCGAGACTCTGCCCAAGAAGTTCACTCGCAAGGCCCCCCTCCGTGGTGGCAAGCCAGCCGCGGCCGTCGAGGTCTAGCTCTCAGAGAAATGCCACTGTCGGTTTCCCGGGCGCCACGCGGCGACCCGGGAGCCGGCCGGGGATCAACGCCCTTTGCAACCAGGCCCATCGGGCCTGGTTGTTCATTGCCGGGCCGAGCTCCTGGGCCTCCGCGCCGAACGAGCGGGCGCGAGTCACTGTGCTCAGCCACTCTCGGGGCGGTCATCTCACCCGCCGGCCGGGCGAGCGGGCATCTAGTCCAACTTGCCCACGGTGAGAGTTAGAGCAGACAAGAGGGCAAGTGGTCCAGCGCAAACGTTCCTCGCCGCCCCCCGGACCGATCATTGGCCACTAATCAAGCCTGCGCCTGAGCGTGGATGCCGCTCCGCGGCGGTCAGACTCCGCTTCACCACCCGATGCAGAACCGCGATCGGATGGCCAGCTTTCACTCCAGGCAAGTTGGACCAGAAGGCGATGCCGGATTCAGGCCTCCGCTCTGGGTGGATGAAGAGCGGCGCCAGGGATTGTCGCAGGAGGCGCTGGCGGAAACGGCGCCGGGTCTATCCCGCCTCAGCCGAGATGTACAGCCGTAGCAGCAGAGGTCAGCGAGCGGCAGGCGCTGCTGCCTTGTCCTTGATCCGCGTTAGCAGCGACTGCCAGGCGGCCGCAAAGGACGTCACGCCCTGCTCCTGGAGGAGGCGGCCGAGATTGTCGACGTCCACGCCCTCCGCTCCGAATCGCGCGATCAGGTCTTCGCTAATGCTGTGGACCTCGGCCGCGAGTGTCCCGGCCAGCATTTCGGGCCCACCCGTGACCTTCGTCGCGACCGTCCCGTGATCGGCAAAGGCAAGCAGCGTCTCCTCGGGCATGGTGTCGACGGTGAGCGGAGCCGCCAGCGCCTCGACGTATAGGACGTCGGATGCCGTCTTGTCCTTGGTTCCGGTGCTCGCCCAGAGGAGCCGTTGCGGTCGGGCGCCTTCGTTCAGCAGCCGCTGCCAGCGGTCGCTCTCAAGGACCGCTCGGTAGGCGCTGTATGTCCGGTGCGACATCGCGATGCCCAGTTTGAGGTGGAGCTCGGCCGGTACTTCGCCCGCGACAGGCCCATCCCAACGGCTTACGAACACCGACGCGACCGAAGGGATGTACGCGTCCAGCCCGGCCTCGATGCGGCGCTCGATGGCCTTGGTGTAGGCCTCAGCAGCCGCCAGATACTGGTCGGCGGAGAAAAGCAACGTTACGTTCACCGGGACGCCGGCGAAGATCGTTGCTTCGATCGCCTTGAGACCAGCGGTAGTGCCGGGGATCTTGATGAAGAAGTTTGGCCGGCCGGCCAGAGCATGCAGTCGAGCGGCCTCGCTCGTCGTCGTCGCGGCATCGTTGGCCAGGAGGGGCGAGACCTCGAGCGAAACGAACCCGTCGACGCCGTTCGTGCGCCGGTAAACGGGCAGGAACATGTCGGCCGCGCGGCGCAGATCATCTATGGCAAGCGCAAAGAAGATGCTCTCGGTATCGGCACCGCTCGCCGCCAGCCGTCGAATCTGCTCGTCGTAGGCCTCGGAGCCGCCGATTGCCTTGTCGTAGATGGACGGGTTGGACGTCAGGCCGGTCACGGACAACTCCGTGATGTACCGCTCCAGTTTCCCGCTGTCCAGCAGGTCCCGGGTGATGTTGTCGAGCCAGACGCTCTGCCCGATCCGGGCGAGCCTCGCGATCCGAGTCATGTTGCCTCCAGTTATCGGCTCTCGTTCAGCCGTTGAGTATGTCGCCGCGCAATGCGCCGGAATCCTGAAGCCCGCGGCGCAGCGCGTTCAGGAACCGGGCCGCAAGCTCGCCGTCCACGAGCCGGTGGTGAGCGGCTAGGGTCAACTTCATCACCTGCCGTATTCCGATCCCGTCACCCACCGCGATCGGCGTGGGGACGATGCTCGACAGCGCGATTATCGCCGATTCGCCGGGATTGACGATGGCGCGGAACTCGGCGACCCGAACACCACGAGGTTCGAGATAGTGAAGGTGCCGCCCGTCATGTCGTCGGGCGTTAGCGTGCCCTTTCGCGCAGACGCTGCCAGCGATGCGGCCCGCGCGTGCAGTTCCATAGAGCGAGCTGCGATCGGCCTCCCGAATGACCGGCACGGCCGGGCCGTCGGACAGCGCGAATTCCGCCCAGGCCGACCGCGCTGCCTCTCCACGCTCACTCGCCGAGACAGTTTGCGGGGAAGGCCGCTCGTCATTAGAATTGGAAAAACCCCCTGGAGGAGAAACGCGCGATGGCGAAGTATGTCTTTGTGACCGGAGGCGTCACCTCCTCCCTCGGCAAGGGCATCACCGCCGCCAGCGTCGGCCGACTCCTCAAGGCCCGCGGGCTTGCCGTGTCCGTCCTAAAGCTGGACCCGTACATCAACGTCGATCCGGGGACCATGTCGCCGTACCAGCACGGCGAAGTCTTTGTCACTGATGACGGCGCCGAGACGGACCTGGATCTTGGCCACTACGAGCGCTTCATCGACGAAAACCTCTCCCAGCTCTCCAACGTCACGACCGGCCGCATCTACCAGGCCGTCATCGGCAAGGAGCGCCGCGGCGACTACCTCGGTGGCACGGTCCAGGTCATCCCGCACATCACCAACGAGATCAAGGAGCGGATCCAGCAGCTGGCCCGAGATGGCCGCGCGGACGTAATCATCGTCGAGGTCGGCGGAACCGTCGGCGACATCGAGTCGCTGCCGTTCCTTGAGTCGATCCGCCAGATGCGCAAGGACGTCGGCCGCGAGAACGTGATGTACATCCACGTGACGCTGCTGCCCGCTCTCGCCGCCACCGGCGAGCTGAAGACGAAACCCACTCAGCACTCCGTCAAGGAGTTGCGCGCCATCGGCATCCAGCCGGACGTGATCGTGCTGCGGTCCGATCATCCAGTTAGCCAGGAGATCCGCGACAAGATCGCCCTCTTCACAGACGTCGCCAGTGAAGCCGTGATCCCTGCCGAAACAGCGTCCACGATCTATGAAGTGCCGCTTCTTTTCGAGGAGTCCGGCCTCGGTTCGCTCCTGGTTCGAGAGCTGGGGCTGGAGAGCACGGCCCAGCTGCCCGATCTCGAGTCCTGGAGAGAACTGGTCGGTCGGATCAAGCGCCCCAAGCCGATCATCGAGGTCGCCCTGGTCGGCAAGTACATTGAGCTTCCGGATGCCTACCTATCGGTCATCGAATCCCTCAAGCATGCCGGCTGGGCGCATGAAGTAGACGTCAAGGTTCGCTGGGTAGACTCTGAGGGCCTGACCAAGGAGAACCTGGGCGAGCGGCTCGACGGTTTGCACGGTGTTGTGGTTCCGGGCGGCTTCGGCC
>JAYVMQ010000227.1:0-4415 GCA_043758855.1 Chloroflexota bacterium | reverse complement strand
TCGTCTTCGGCCACCAGGAGATCGCTCGTCTGCTGATCAAGATCGGCGAGGGCTCGAGCCTTCGCGAGGCGAGCCGTGAACTGCGCGACCATCTCCTCATGGTTCTGTCTGGACTCGTGCGGAACCGTCATCAGTAGCAACGATGTGGCAGGCGCTGTTATGTCGGATCTCTTTCGTCGAACCGGCGCCGGTTGCAGCGCTAGGTGTCGGGGTCTGCGTTTGGACCCTCGCTGTCCGACGGCAGCCTGCTAGGTGACGATTTCATGCCGGTAGAGCGATAGCCTAGGGCTGGTACAACTCGGCCGCAGCGGTGCTGTAGTCATCGGCGCCTCGGCCTCCCACAACCAAGACCCGACCGTCCGTCAGCTCACCAATAGCCGGCCGCCCACCCAGCGCGGGCTCAATCAAACCGGTCGCCTGAAATTGGGCGGTCAGGGGGTCGTACACCTCGGGTTGCGAGGCGTCCACCAAGAGATTGACGGAGCCACCCAATACGAGGACGCGGCCATCCGTCAAAGCCAGGGCGGAATGGTAGCTCCGGCCGACCGCCAGGGATCCTGTCGGACCAAAGGTCCCAGCTCCCGGGTCGTATAGCTCGCACGATGAGAGTATCAGAGACCGACTGCCTTCAAGACCCTCCCCGCCTGCGATCAGAACCCGGCCGTCTTGAAGCAAAGTGGCAGTGTGGCCGGACCGCGCTGTTGCCATGGATTCGGTAGCCTCGAACCTGCCGGTAGCCACATCAAACAACTCGGCGGAGGCTTCGATCCCCGTTTGGTTGGCGCCGCCGGCGACCAGGACCTTTCCGTCTGGCAGCCTGGTGGCGGTCGCTTCTTCCCGAGCCACGGACATGGAGCCGGCCACGCTGAATTTCGCCGTGACGGGGTCGAAGAGTTCTGCCGACGACAGCTGGCTCACGTGTTGATCGTCTCCGGTGCGGCCACCAGCGATCAGCACCCTACCGTTCTTAAGGAGTGTGGCGGTATGGAAGAGTCTCGGGGTGACCATTGCTCCCGCGGTCGAGAATGTGCCGACCTTCGGGTCATAAATCTCAGCCTGTGCGACAGGTGCGAAGCCAGTGGCGGTTCCGCCTGCAATCAGTACACGTCCATCAGCGAGCAACGTCGCGGTCTGGCCCGAACGGGCAGAAGTCATCGAGCCAGTCGGGCGGAAAGTGCCCTCGGCTGGGTCGTACAACTCAGCCGATCGGAGTGCTGTGGAGTGCCGGTCCTGGCCACCAGCAACCAAGACGAGTCCGCTCGGCAGCGTCGTGGCCGTAGCCTCACTACGCTCCGCCGCCATCGATCCGGTGGGGATGAAGCTGCCGCCTCCCGTCGGCCCGGCAGTGGTGGCGGACCCTGAGGAAAGGGTCGGAGGCGCCGCAACTGTGGGTGTTTCAGGCGGCGGAGTGCAGCAGTCGCCGGGCGTTCGTGTTGGCGATGCGGCCCCAGTGGCTGGAACTGCCGTCGGCAGAGCCCCGACACAGCCCGACGCCACCAAACAGACGGCCGCCGTCAACAGCCTGACCTTAGCGCTTGAGGTAGTCATCCGATGCTGATCCACTTGGCTTCCCTCCCACCTGTTCAACCCCCCCCTCGCTGCGAGGGGCCAACTGTGCTAGTGGCGTCAAGGCCGAAAATCCACCTGTCCCTCTCGGAGCCGAAATGGTAGCCGGTCATCGCTAAATGGACTGTCGTCCGCTTGACATGGCCGGTCGTCACATCCCCATTCGATGTGCCCGATCTTGGGAACTGCGGTCGTCGCAGAGCCTTGGTCCATGTGGCGCTCGCGAAGACCGCGCCGGTCGCGTCCGGGAGCTGCTGGAAAAGTCATGACGGCGCAGGCTCCTTGGCTCCGATAGATTAGGCCACTTGCTGGGCGGCTGGGACCGAATGGGCGGTGGCCACGAGGGCCGCGATAGCGTCACGTTCGGGACCGTTGACGGCCAGACCTCGGGCGCCGGCGATGACCAGGTCCATCACCGCCCAGGCGAGAGTGAGACAGCTCGTCTCGCCCGGGAAACGGCCGATCACCTTGGTGCGTCGACGGACCTCCTCAAGCGAGCGCTCAAGCAGGTTCGTGGAGCGTAGCCGCTTGCGCAGGGCAAGCGGATAGGCCAGGTGGACGGTCGGAGCCGCGAGGTCGTCGGCAAGACACGCCGCCGCACTCGGGGTCATTGGCGCCATCGGGATCACGACGATGTTCCCTTTGCGCATTTCGTGCCTACCGTCGAGGTCCGCCACGCAGGCCTTGTGAACGTGCGGGAATGGTGCGGAGCCGGTAGTCGCCGTGCGCGCTGAGATTGGCGACCTTCGGAGGAGGCATGTCGATTACGCGCCTTGACATGCAAGGCGATAGAGGAGTTGCGAGCGAGCGGCCGTCGCAAGAAGGCTGCGTACTTGGAGCGGGAGTTGCTCGAAGGCGGATCCGAGGCGGTGCGACCCGGTGACCCGTCCGCCATACTCTGACCAATACTCCGACCGCAACCCCCTCAGCGGTCGGTTCCTGCGAGCCGGCCGCCACCCCCTCGGTGGCCGGCTACCCGCCCAGCGTCCAAGTTTCTCGTAACCGTCGTCAGTCAGCCCTTCTCCCTTGACACGCAGCGGTTCAGCCGTCGTGGACCATAATGTGGTACTCACTAGGGTACGCAATAAGCCTTGATTTGGCGCTCGGGATGCGGTAGCGTGCTCGCATGTTGCAGGCGATTGGTTCCAGGGAGCTTCGGTCGAGGCGTCGCCCACGAGGCCGTCCCAAGCACAAGATCTAGCGGTTCGCTAGCCCCGAGACCACAACATGTTGTGGTTTTGGCGCGCCCGGAGGGATTCGAACACACTCCACCAACCTCCGTGATCGAGGGCGTGCGGGAGCTGGTCGAGGCTCTTCGGGCCGCCTGACCAAGACCCTGACCGGGACCGAGCGAGGACATGGATGGCCCGGGGCGAGAGGGCTGGAGCCGGCACACCGTCACCAACGCCCGGCAGATGGATCTTCGTACTCGACCTGGGTCGAGCCGTGCATACTCCGCCGACCGGGAGGAGGCAGGGAGCAATATCTCCCACCAGCGCGGCGTCCCCATAACGGTCCCCTCGACCGTCGTGCAGGGCCAAGAGCGAGACCGACCGCCCCGGGCGGGTCACCAACCCAGAAAGCACGCAAATGGCGTCATCGGTAGAGAACAAGGCCGTTGTCAGCCGCTTCATGACCAAGGTCTTGCAGGGCGGCTTGGAGATAACCCAGGCGGGTAAGGAGATCACCGCGCGAGGCATGACCTACTACAAGCTCGCCGACGGCAAGATCGTCGAAGACGATACCATGACGTCGCCTGACCTCGCACAGATGCTTGCTCCGCAGATGGCACAGATGGCCAATGCCTGAACAGATCGATCCCGCCCGAAGACCCCTGCAAACGAAAGCTCTACCAGGGGTCTTCTTCTATTCAGAAGACGACAGGCTCTGGACAGGCCACGGCCCGAAACTGTCGGCTGTGGCTTATTGACATCGTTTCGCCGAATACCGAGGTGACCGTCGAAACCGATGATCGCGCGCTCCTTGCCGCCTAGCCAGACTCGAGCGGAGGCGATCACGGCTTGCAGGCGCGTTTCTGGCCTTGACTAGACTCCGCGCGAATGTCGAAGTGAACCCTGAGCAAGACGGGCTGCCCCGAATGCCACGAGATCGGAGTCTGGCGCTCGCACGAAGGCCGGCGTTATGCGCGCTCAAGCGGAACGAGAGGCCCAGGTCGAAGCTCTGATTCAAGGGCTCATCCCACTGGTCGAACTCGACGCCGAGCAGGCGTTCTAACCCGAGAAACGACCGGCTCGCGAATGTCGGTTCACCGACACAGGTCCCCTCAGCTGGGTCGCATACTCCAAGCATGGACGACCATGACGGAGCAGGCGAAAGCATTGGACGCGCCGAAGCGGGTGTCAAAGTCGGCGATGGCCTCGAAGGGCCGGACTTCCTGACAAACGTTCTCGGCCCAACGCTGCTCGCGATCTTCTTCGCCGTGTTGTCCTTGCCGTTCGTCGCTCTTTCACTCGACGCAGCCGAATACGGCGCGGCGTCTGGCTACGGCGTGTCTCCGGTTCATGTCCCCGAGGGCGATTTGGGCCGCTGGGCGGGAGCGTTTGGCGCGGTCGTCGCGGCGGCGCTGGTCGCCGGAACGATTAGTGCTCCATTGGTCCGAGCCCACGCGATCCGCGGCGCACTGTTCACCACGCTCGCGGCCTGGGTCGTCGGTATCACCGCGCTGCCCATACTGCCGGTGCTGCTTCACGTAAACCGCGACGGCGACCTCGGGTTCGGAATGCTGTGTCTGGACTCGTGCGGCCCACTGATACATACGCGCGATGCGCTGAGCGGCTTGGGCGAAGTCAAGCTCTTCTGGCTCGGACCCATCGGAGCGCCGGTGGCGT
>JAYVMQ010000226.1:0-4481 GCA_043758855.1 Chloroflexota bacterium | reverse complement strand
TGACCGCGGGCGCCCGGGCCGATGCCGCCGTCGAGGCCGGCCAGGGCGAGGCCGATGGTCAGGAGGACGAGCCGCTCAGCGCGCGGAGCGATGCCCACCTCGCCGTGCAGGCTCAGGCTCTCGGCCTTAGCCCGGGTGTAGCTGACCTGGAAGCTCGACACGGCTGCGGCCGCGGCCAGGACCGCTCCGACCACGAAGCCGGCAGCCGCGGCGCCCGCGACAATCCCGATGTAGACGACGCCCTCGCCCCAGCGATCGAGGGTGGAGTCGAGGAAGGCCCCGAAGCGGGTGACGCGGTTCTGGGCTCTCGCCAGCCCGCCGTCGAGCATATCGAACGAGCCGCCGAAAAGGACCAGGGTGGCTGCGGGAAGCCACAGCTGGGCAGCGGCCGTGGCGGCGGCGACGCCGGAGATCCCGAAACCGATGACGGTCAGGGCGTTGGGCGTGAGGCCCAGCTTGCCGGCAGCGAGGGCGATGGGGGTGATTGCGCCGCGCACCCGTGCTCGCGTCGCCTGCGAGACGAACGACTGATCGCCCACTCTCAGCGAGCCTCGGCTGGCTGCGCGGGCATCTGGGCCATGCCCAGGAGGAGGCGCTCGCGCTCCGCGATCTCACCGAAGACGTTGGGTCGGAGCTGGCAGACGACTTCGCGGCCGGCACGCCTGGTTTCGACGATGCCCGCAGCCCTGAGCCGGCCGACGTGCCAGGAGACGAGCGGCTGGCTTAGGCCTACGGTGTCGATCAGCTCGCCTACGGTGGCCGGTCCCTCGGCCAGCCTTCGAACGATACGAAGGCGGTTCACGTCGGCGAGGGCCTTGTGGAAGACGCGCAACTCGCGCAGATCGTCGGGTTGGTCCACGATCGCGGCGACGGTGCCCCTGAAGTGCGCTGGTGAGGGCAAAGTGAGCGGCCTCGTGTCTGGGCGCGCGGCTGTGTGCCCCGCACAAGCGAGCCTTTATATAAAGGCCGGTTGATGCTAGGACGCCTGGTAGGGGCTGTCAAGCGCGGCGCATGAGGCGGCCTACGAGCAGCTGAACGTGCCCGTGACTTTGCCCGCGCCGTTGAGGTCGGTGCCGGAGAAGGAGCCGGTGCCGTCGGGGGCGAAAGTGACCATGGCATCGGTGTCAAGGACGAGATTTTGGCCGGCCACGCTGGCATCGACCGCCACGTTCAGGTGATCAGTGGCGGTTGGAGAGGCGAGCGGATTCGTGGTGGGCTCGGGTGTGGGCGTTGGGCCGCCGACCCGATAGCCGCTGACCGTGAGATATTCAGCGACGCCCGTGTTGCCCCAGTCACCGAACCGAGCGTCGATACCGGCAGCCCCGGTGTCGTAGCAGCCTCCTCTCGTGATCGTGGCCGTGACGCCACCGACGGTCACCCGGGCCGAGCCGTTGCCGCACCAGTGATCACAGCCAGCGCTATCACCGACGCCGTCGGCAGTCGGGGAGGAACTCGATCCGCAGCCACCCACGAGCAGGGCCAGGCCGAGGATGAGCGCTACTGGGATTCGGCTCGTTCGTACGCTGCCTGGCATAGCTGTCTCCCGGGTGGCGCGCCCACAGGAGTCGAAGACGCGCAGCGAATAGTAGGCCCAGGCGGGCCGCACCGCCGGAATGATCGAGGCAGCGCCCACCGGGCGCCCGTACACTCCACGACATGCCACGCCGCACCTCGTACATGCTCCTGACCGTCCTTGGCGTCGGCGTCTTCCTGGCCGGTCTGGAGCTGATGGTCACTGCCGTAGCCTTGCCCCAGATCCTGGCCACGATGGCCAACTGGACGGATCTGCGCAAGGCGTCGTGGATCATCAACGGCTATCTGCTCGTGTACGTCGTGACGATGCCTCTCGCCGGTCGCCTGACCGACCTATGGGGCGCTCGGCGCCTCTTTCTTGCCGCCCTAGCCGTCTTCACCCTCGGGTCGTTCCTGGCCGGCATCGCCCAGAACCTTGACCAGCTGATCGCCGCACGGCTCGTTCAGGCGGTTGGTGGCGGCGCGATCATCCCGGTTGCCACCGCGGCCGCCTCGCATCTTTTCGAGGGCAACGCGCGACCGCGGGCACTCGGCGTCATCGGCGCGCTGACATTCCTGGGCATGGCCGCCGGTCCGTTTGTCGGTGCGGCCGTTCTAGAGACTATCCACCCCGAAACCGCCCTGGCCAACATGGGCATCGCCGCCGGCCCGCTCGTGTCAACTATTGCGCCGGCGTGGCGCTGGGTCTTCTACGTCAACGTCCCGTTCGGCATCTGCGCTCTGGCAATCGCCTGGGCCGCCAGCGCCAGCTGGGACACGCGCCGCCAGCCCGCCCAACTCGACTGGGTTGGGGCGGGTCTGTTCACGGTCGCGCTCGGTGGGATCCTCACCGGAATTACTCTCGTGGGCAACTCCGACGAGGTCTTCGGCGTGCCGACCGCCGTCGCCGTGGCCGGCCTGGTCGGCGGCGGCATCCTGTGCGGGCTCGTCGCCATATGGCACGGCCTGCGCCGGCCGCATCCCTTCCTGGACCCGCGCCTCTTCGCCGATCGAGTCTTCTCGTCGGCGGCCCTGATCTCGCTGCTGACCGGCTACGGCCTGGCGACGGCTATCGTCGGCGGCGCCGTCTTCGTCGACCGAGTGCTTTACGGCGGTCCCGAAGAACAGCGTGTGGTACTGGGGGCGATCGCCGCGGCCATGGCTATTGGAGCTCTGGCGTCGGGGTTCCTGGCCAGGCTTATCTCGCTGCGGTTGCTAACGCTGGTCGGTCTGGGGCTCAGCACCGGCGGCCTGGTCTGGATGTCGACGTGGACCCCCGACGTGGCCACCAACGCCTTTGCGGCGTCTGGTGCGGTCTTTGGACTCGGCTTCGGGCTAACCGTCACGCCGCGGTCAACGGCAGCGGTTGAGGCCGCGGGGCGAGCCGCCTTTGGCGCGGCATCGGCGACGGTGACCGTGGCCCGAATGATCGGGATGGCCATCGGCATGGCCGCGCTGACCGCGTACGGCTCCACCACGATCACGCGCCTCTCGAACGAGATCTACGGCTCGGGCGAGCAGTACAAGCAATACATCCCGGCCTACCTGCGCGATCGGTCCATCCACGATGGCCTCGTGGCCCAGGCGCTGGAGCAGTGGGCGGCGACTAAAGCGGCCACGATCATGGTCGGGATCTTCCTGGTGGCGGCGGTCGTGACCCTCGTTGCGGTTGTCCCGGCACTGGTCTTGAGAGTCAGACACGACCGAGATGGCTCGGGCGAAGGCGGGGCAGCGGAGGAGCGTCAGCATGACGAAATCACCTTCTAAGGCCGAGTCAGGGGCAGCCGCGAAGGTGGCCGCGGCCGAGCCGTCGGCCCAGTCGGCAGCCGCCCAGCAGGCGGAGGAGCCGGCCGCCCAGTCGGCCGAGGCCGTCGTTCGCCTCGTCACCATCGAGGCTGGCGTCTGTCGCGAGTGGGAAGGCGAGTCCGCCCTGGCAGAGCTGCCTCAGGCGCTGGCGCGTCGTAAGGTACGTCTGTGGGTGGACGTGTGTGACGGCACGCCTGACCTGAAGTCCAGGGTGGCCGGCATCCTCGACTTCCATCCGCTCCTGGCCGAGGACATAGCCGAACGGGACCAGCGGGCAAAGATCGAACAAGTCGGCGACCTGCTCCATCTCGTCATGTTCTCGCTCGGCTTCGATGATGGCGAGATCTACGAGCGCGAGTTGGACTTTGTGCTGGGCGAGCGCTTCCTGCTCACCAACCACAGCAAGTGGTGGGATCCGCGCGCCACCCGGCACCTGCGGTCCGGCGTGGCCGAAGTTTTGGCCAAGGGGCCCGACCACCTGCTGTGGGCTCTCTCCGACGACGTTATCGACAGCTACTTCCCCATCCTCGACCTGCTTGGCGACGAGATCGACGACCTCGAAGACCAGGTGGTCAGCAACCCTGACCGGAAGCTTCTGGAGCGGCTCTTCGAACTGAAGCGCAGCCTGATCCAGATCAGGCGAGTGACCTCACCCCAGCGCGAGATGTTCAACCTTCTTTCCAGCCGCGAGGAGAAGGCCGTTTCGGTTGATGAACGGCTCTACTTCCGCGATGCCTACGATCACCTGATACGGCTCACCGACGAACTCGACACCTATCGGGAGCTGGCATCCGCAACGCTCGAGACTTACCTCTCCACGGTCAACAACAATCTGTCCCTGATCATGAAGCGCCTGACCGGAGTGACAGTGGTAGTCGCCGGTATAGGGGCCATTGGCGGCATCTTCGGAATGAGCGAAGCCCAGGCTGCCTTTCGGTTGGACGAGGGCCCGGGCTTCTGGATCGTTGCCGTCGGCAGCTTGGTCCTGGCCGGGATCGCTGCCTCGATCCTGAGAAAGATCGACTGGATCTAAGCTCGCCTGCAACCGCCGCCATTGCTGGTCTTGCATATTGGGGCGTCCGGGCAGATGTTGCCCTTGGCCGCGGGGTGGGCGTCGGCGGCGCTGGCCGCGAGCACGCCGATGGGCTCGGCCACGACCTGCA
>JAYVMQ010000225.1:0-15905 GCA_043758855.1 Chloroflexota bacterium | reverse complement strand
GCCGACGAGAGAGGAGCGATCATGATTTCCGGCACCTGGCCCGAGGCGGGCGGCAGCCCGATCTTCATCCGTGGGTATGGGGGCCGCAAGTACGAGGAGCTGATCGGGGCCTACCACCGAGACGCGGTCCTGCTCCTCGCCCAGGGCTACGAACCCGCGGGCCAGCACTACGTGGAGGGGCAATGGGGCATGGCGTGGGGACTCCTGGCGCTCTTGCTGACGCCGATCCTTGTCGGCCTGATCATTTGGGTTCAGATATTGGCCACGCGCCCGAACGGCACGCTCACCGTGACGTATGTCTATCGAGCAGCCGCACACGGGGCGCCGGGCACAGCATCCTGAGGATGGGACGAGCTCGCTCCGACTCCTGGAAACGAAATCCGCGTAGGCCTTGACGGTGGATCTGCCCCGTAGTGAACCCTTCCCACCGGCGCGCGGTCACCGTTGACCGCCTCCGCCGATGCCGAGCCAACATTCTGGACAGATTCAAACCCGGGTAGCACGAGACCGAGAGCACATCGACGGCAACCGCACCCCGACGGAAACATGAAGCCGCCCGGGAGAATTCCCAAGCGTGAGACCGCGGTAGACGGGACCCGCTAGACGGGTACGACGCCCAGGTCCGGTTCTCTCAGGGGCGGCGAATCGGTTTCTTGCTACGTGGGTTAGCAAATGGCCAAGTTGGCACCTGAGCAGCCCTGTGAGCATGTCTGGTGACTGCTCCGATCGTCCGCCTCCAGGCCACGCAGCCGCTCCGCTAGCAGTTCATCCGCCGGGATCAGCCGGCGTCGTGCGTGCGGCGGATGCACGGATGGCGGCCTCAGCGTACCGTGCGACCATGCAACGCGCCATGGAAATCCCGCTGCGCCACGCTGGGCGTCTCAAGTGGAACCAGGACCGAGTCGATGTGATCGTGGCTCTCGTCCTGGCGGGACTGGTGCTGAACATGGCATTCCGGAATCAGGTCCACCTGAACGCCGTCAGCGTGGCGGTGCTGGCGCTCCAGACGCTGCCCGTAGCAGTTCGCCGCCGCAATCCGGTGCGCATTCTGGGCGTGACGGGCGCAGCCACCACGCTGCATTACGTGCTTGGATACCCCGACTCAATCGGCTTCCTGGGCGTCCTCATCGCCTTCTACACCGTGGCCGCCAACGAGCCAAGGCGACGGGCGATGTTGTCTGCCGCCATAACCGCCATCGGCATCCTCGTAAGCCTGATTGCGTATGCCGCCTTCAGCTCGCTGCAGAATTGGGCGGCGAGCCTGGGCACGACCTTCTTCTTCTTCGGCGTCGCCTGGTTGATCGGTGACAACCTGCGAGTCCGGCGCGCCTATACCAAGGAATTGGAGGACAGGGCAGCCGATCTGATCGCGGACCGGGAAGATCGTGCCTCCATGGCCGTGATCGAGGAACGCGCTCGAATCGCCCGCGAGTTGCATGACGTTGTCGCCCATTACGTCAGCGTCATGGTGGTTCAGGCCGCCGGCGCGAGACGCATCGCGGACAAGGATCCGGCCGCGGCCCGCGGCGCCCTGGAGGCGGTCGAGTCGGCCGGCAGAACGGCACTCGCCGAGATGCGGCGCATGCTCGAGGTGCTGCGCGCCGACGATCCCGGCATGGGCCCTCAGCCCGGCCTCGGCGAACTGGACCGGCTGATCGAGCATGTTCGGGGCGTCGGGCTGCCCGTCGAGTTGAGGATCGAGGGCTCGTCCAACGGTTTGCCTGCCGGCATGGATCTGGCCGCATATCGAATCGTCCAGGAAGCGCTGACCAACACGGTCAAGCACGGCGGCAAGGCAAGCGCAGTCGTGATCGTCACGTACGCGACCGACACGCTCGAGATCGAAATCGTCGACGACGGGCGAGGCGCTGCCGCAGCGCTGCTATCGATGGGCGTCCCGGGCGGCCAAGGGCTGATCGGCATGAAGGAACGAGTGGCTCTCTTCGGCGGCCGATTGTCGGCCGGGCCGGTTCTTACGGGCGGCTACCGGGTGTTCGCCCGGATGCCGATCGAACCTGACGACAGCGCCCGCGCCCGGTCCGAGCGCCAGGCCTCGTTGTACGCGATTAGGGAATCGCCAGCGCGCGAGGCGAGCGAAGGGCGCGAAGGGCGCGAGGGGCGCGAGGGGAGCGAGGGGCGCGAGGGGCGCGAGGGGCGCGGCCGTCCGTCGCGGCCAACCCCTCGGCATCCGCTGCGGCTCGGGTCGCGGCAAGGTTCACGGACGGCGCCGCCGTCCGAGGGTATTGTGAAGTCGCGGGCGGTGCCGCCCACGGCAGTTCGGGCGGTGCCGCCGCATCCAACCGAGCAGTCCGGATCGGGCAGTCGCCGGACACGAGAAGGGGACCTGTGACCACCCGCATTCTCCTCGTCGACGACCAGCCGCTGCTGCGGACCGGGTTCCGAATGATCCTCTCGGCCGAGCCCGACTTTGTAATCGTCGGTGAGGCCGGAGACGGAGCCTCAGCCGTGGAGTTGGCCCGCCGACTTACACCGGACGTGGTCCTCATGGACATCCGCATGCCAGGTATGGACGGCATTCAAGCCACTCGGGCGCTGGCCGGCCCAGGCGTGGCCGAGCCGCTCAAGGTGCTGATACTGACAACATTCGGTCTGGACGAGTACGTCGTCGAGTCCCTGCGGGCTGGAGCCAGCGGATTCCTGCTCAAAGACGCCCCGGCCGAGGACCTCGTCGAGGCAATTCGGATCGTTGCCGCCGGCGATGCACTCCTTGCGCCGTCAGTCACGCGGCGGCTCCTGGACCGCATAGCCAGCAAGCTGCCGCCGGCCCACGAGAACGTAATTCCGGCCCTATCAGAATTGACCGAGCGCGAGATGGAGGTCCTCAAGCTCGTCGCTCGGGGCCTTTCCAACGCGGAGATCGCCGAGAAGCTGGTCATCTCGGAGACCACAGTCAAAACGCACGTTTCGCGCATCCTCGGCAAGCTGGACCTACGCGACAGGGTCCAGGTCGTGATCCTCGCCTACGAGACGGGGTTGATCTAAAGCCAAGCTTGCTTGGCTCGCGATTGGCCGGCTGCGTCTTCTGCGACATCGTGGCCGGGCGGGCCCCGGCCAGCTTCGTCTATCGAGACGACAGAATCACGGCCTTCCTCGATCACAGACCGGTCACGCCGGGTCATCTGCTGGTCATCCCCAACGACCACATCGTGATGCTTGCGGATCTCGACGACGGCCTCCTCGCCGACATCACCAGATTGGGAGCGCGGATGGCCGCGGCCCTCCGGGCGTCCGGCCTTCCGTGTGAAGGGATCAACCTGTTTCTCGCCGATGGCGAAGCGGCGGGTCAGGAGGTCTTCCATGCCCATCTCCACGTCTTTCCGCGGACTCCCGGCGATGGTTTCACGATCGGCGCAGCGGCGTGGGCAGGTCCCCAGCCCGACCGCCGCGCACTGGACGCGATAGCCGGAGCGATCGCCAGAGCCCCCGCGGAGAGCGTCTGCGATTGAGCTGCCCACTCCTGCATGAGTGACGGCGCGGGCAGAAGCAAGAGGGCGGGGCTGGTGCGGGGCGCTGGTGCGGGGGCCGACACGCTGGCGCTGGCACCCGGGCGCGGGACTCCGATCCTTCCCAATGCACATCAGACGGACATTGAGCAAACGTATAGCCTTCCCGCCGCGATCCGCGCGGTCTGGCGGAGTCGCCGCTCGCGAATGTGGCGCTTGGGAGCGCGCGGGCAGGAGCAAGAGGGTGCGCATAGGCAGCGTGACGAAGGGCAAACGACCAGACCCTTGCTCAATGCCCATTGGGTGTCCGTTAGGAAAGATACCGGCGCCACGCGGCGACTTCAGGCCACGCGGCCGCTCAGGCCCCTGGGCCGCTTTCGGCCGGCCGGCCCGACACCACCCGGCCCGACACGCGCCTGGCGGGGCACCCGGCCCGACACCTAAGGCACTGAGTAGGAGCGCCGCGTCATCCTCAGGGATGACCTCTTGTTCACCCGCCTGAACGACCGCGGTTTCCCCATCTCGGACGACGGCACGGAGGGGCGCAGACAGTAGCTTTCTGTACCACGAGGCGGGCGGGCCTTCTCGGCGGCGTCCTCGAACGAACAAGAGAGCTAACGCCAAAGCCCACCATCAAGGGAGACGACAAATGCGACTGGTTCGCGACCTCGGACGCCGCAAGCTCCGCACGGGCTTGACCATCACCGGCATCGCCATCGGCATCATGGCCCTGGTGGTCTTTGGCTCGATGGCCAACAAGATGAACGCTTTGATCGGCGGCGGCAGCAAGTACTACCAGGGCAAGGCCATCGTCTCCGTTGGCTCGATGTTCTCCGGGACGATCCAGCCGCTGGCTCTCGCCGATCTGGACAAGATCCGGGGCGTCGAGGGCGTGGCCGCTGCTACACCGGGTGTCGACATGCTGCTTTCGTCCGACGGCGGCGCCGCCAGCATGGGCACCCCCGAGATGATTACGGGGAACATCCCGGGTGGCGACAAGGGTCTTGAGACGTTCAAGCTTGAGCTCTCCGCCGGGCGGGACCTCACCGCCGCCGACGCCACCAGCAAGGTCACCGTCCTCGGTGCCGACCTGGCTCGCCGGCTCAACGCCAAGGTGGGCGATACAGTCACTCTGCGCGGAGTCAAGTTCGCGGTCGTTGGTGTCTGGGCCCCCACCCTCACCGCGCCGGACAAGGACGCCTATGTCCCGCTCGCGGCAGCCCAGGAACTCTTCGTCAAGAGCCTGCCTCCCCTTATCCAGTCGAAGGTCACCGCCTCCGAGATCGCCACCGGTGTGACCGTCTACCCCACGAAGGGCACCGACCCGGAGCTCCTCAAGGCACGCCTGACCGCCCTGCTCGGCAGCAGCTACACCGTAATGACCGGCAAGGACTTCGACGCGTTGCTCGGCAGCTTCAGCGCCATCTTCACGCTTGTCCTGACCGGTGTGGCAATGCTCAGCCTCCTGGTCGGCGGCCTCTCGACTATCAACACCATGGCCATGGCCGTGGCCGAGCGCACCCGTGAGATTGGCATCAAACGAGCCATCGGCGCGTCGCGCTGGCGCATCCGGCGCGAGATCGTCCTCGAAGCCTCGGCGATCGGATTGATCTCAGGCCTGATCGGGCTCGGGATCGGCGGCGCCATGACCATGCTCTTCAACGACCTGGGCCGCGCGTCAGGCAACGTCCTGTTCGATCTGACCCTCGGCACGGCCGCTACCGCGCTGGTTTTCGCCACGGTTCTGGGCGGCATCGCCGGCTTCGTGCCGGCCTGGCATGCCTCCCGGCTCGACCCAGTCACCGCCCTGCGCTACGAGTAGTCGCGAGCCAGCCGAACCGCCAACCACCCCGAACGCAACGCGGCTCGCCCCAAGCGGCCCGCCAAGGAGACAGAACGATGGCAATCCTCGAAGGCCGCAACCTCCGCAAGACCTATAAGCTGGGCCGCCGCAACACCGTCGAGGCGCTGAAGGGCGTCGAGATCTCGATCGAAAAGGGCGAGATGGTCGCGATCATGGGCCCGTCCGGATCCGGCAAGAGCACGTTGATGCACATCCTCGGCCTGCTCCATGCCCCGGATCCTGGCTCAGGCGACGGCCTGAGCTTGCACGGCCCGGCCCCGGAGCTCTACCTTGGTGGCGAGAACGTCGCGGCCGCTTCCGACAACGCCCGAACCAAGATCCGCGCTCGCCGAATGGGCTTCGTCTTCCAGGACTTCAACCTGGTGCCGACGCTGACCGCCGTCGAGAACGTGATGCTCGCCTGTGAATACGCCGGCATCAAGGGCAAGAATGCCAAGGCGGCCGCCATCGAGGCGCTCGGTCTCGTGGGGCTGACCGATTGGGCCAATCACAAGCCGATGGAGCTTTCGGGCGGCGAACAGCAGCGCGTCGCGATTGCCCGAGCCCTCGTCAACAAGCCGGAGATCATCCTGGCCGACGAGCCGACCGGCAACCTCGACTCTGATCGCAGTGCCGAAGTCCTGGCTCTGTTCCGCCAGTTCAATCGCGAGCAGGGGCAGACGATCGTGCTCGTAACCCATGATTCCGACGTCGGGGAAGCGTGCGACCGCGTCATCAAGATGCGCGACGGCCGAATCGGAGACATTGGACTTCACACCACCACGCCCGTCGTGGGCGTCCAGGCAACCGCCGCCACGGCGTAACCAAGACCGATTCCAACTCACGCTATGTCTCAGCGCTCGCGACCATTTCGGGCACTGCGGATTGACGTGCGCAAAGTGTCCCGTCGCCCCTATTATTGGCGCCGGACGGAGCGGGGCAGGCGGTCCCGTCGCGACAGACATCCTCTTCGCACCGACCCGTTCTATGGGGCGCTCGGCCTCCCCCTCGGCTGAGCGCCCCACCTCGCACGCGCCCTGGGGCCGCGGAGACCATGACGAAACCGGCCGCCACCCATGTTTGGATCAACGGCGATCTGCGTCCCTCCGACTCGACCCACCTGTCCGTCTACGACCGCGGCTTCCAGCTCGGTGACGGAGTCTTTGAGGCGCTGCGGGCACGACGCGGCGTGGCCATAGAGTTGGCCGGCCATCTGGCCCGACTCCACGGCAGCCTCGGGGCGCTGGCCATCGAGATGCCCTTCGGCGATGACGACGTTGCGGCCGGCATCGCCGAGCTGCTGGCGGCCGAGGGCTGGGACGGCGTCGAACCACCCGGCGACGCCGTCATCCGCATCACCGTCAGCCGCGGCTTCGACCCGACACGTGGCATCCCGCCCCACTCCGGCGGCGCCGCGTCCGTCGTCATCCAGGCCTGGCCGTTCATGCCACCATCCGCCGGCACGCTGCAGAACGGCCTGCGCGTCATAACGAGCGCCATTCGCCGCGACCCCGACTCGCCCATCGCGAGCATCAAGTCGACCTCTCGCGCGGAGCTGGTGTATGCCCGACTCGAGGCGGAGCGAGTCGGTGCCGACGACGCCATATTCCTGACCACGGACGGCAGGGTCACCGAGGCCACGGCGTCGAATCTCCTCGTGATCCGCGGCAACGCCTGCGCCACTCCGAGGCTTGGGACGGGCATCCTCGCCGGCACCACTCGGGCCTGGCTGGTGGGGCACGGGGACGCCGTCGGGCTGACCATGGCCCAGCAGGACATCAGGCTGGAGGACGTCTTCGAGGCCGACGAGTTGGCTGTCTGCGCGAGCGTCGGAGGCATCATTCCGGTTGTGGCGGTCAACGGCCGCCAGATCGGGAATGGCAAGCCCGGACCGCGCACCATCGCACTGCGTGAGGCTCGCGAGGTGTGGATCGACGCCGTGTCGTTGGCGGGCGCCCGCGTTGGCCGGACTTAGGACTCCGAGCGGGACACGCCGTCCCGGACTCCAGCGACCAGCAGGGCATCCGGCTAAACTCTGAGCCGTGACAAAGAGCAGCGTTTCCAGCTTGATGCCTCTTGCGCGCGAGGCGACGACGGCGACCATCCCAACGACGATTGCCATACACAAACCCCGCCCCGCCCATAGACACCCCAATCTGGGGCTGGCGCCGGTCAGCATGACCGCGGGTTTCACCGAAGCCGCCGAGAAGCTCCGCCGCGACTCGCTCAAGATTGCCGGCCGGGCCCTCGTAGCCGCGACCGAAGCTGATCCCACCCTCAAAGAGCGCTACAGCGAGGTTGAGTTGCGGCGCTTACTGCGCGACAGCGAGGTCCTCACTGAGCGTCTGGCCATGTGCCTGGCCAGCGACGACCCGCGCTGGCTCAGGGAATTCGCCGCGTGGAGCGCGCCCATCTACCGCCGCCGGGGCGTCACCCTGCTGGACCTCGCCGCGTTGTGCGCGGGGATCCGCAAGGTCATCGAGCCGGACCTCAGCCCCGACGAGCTGGACAGCGCGGGGCGCGCGCTGGACGCGGCCACAACCGTCTTCCGGCGCGACAGCCGGCTCGGCGGCGACCGCCACAAGCGGAACGCGCTCTGGAAGTGGATGTATCGCGGGGTCTGACCTCGCCGCTCCCCGACTCGCCGCTCTCGACTCGCCACGACGACCAATGGACTGGAGGCTGCCATGACGATCAAATGGGTGAAGGTCGATCCGCTCGTCATGCGTGGTGAGCCCTTCCTGTACGGCTCGCGCCTGACGGTGCGCCAGCTGCTCGAGTTGCGCCGCGACGGCCACGGTTTGGCCCAGCTCCTGACCGAGCAGCCCGAGTTGCGCGTCGTGGGGGTTGCGCAGGCCTACCTGTACGCCGCCGATCATCGGGAGCAATACTGCGAGTTCTTCGGCCGCGATGGCGCACTGGTCGGCCCGGGCCTCACCGACGAGGAAGCCGCTGTCCTGCCGGAAGAGATGCGCGTGCCGGGGATCGTCGTCAGCGGGCCCAGTGCCGGCCCCGGCGCGGCCACCGCCGCCGGCACGGCGAAGGCCACCGCCAAGGGCTAACCCATCTGGCTCGCTGCGCGCCAGGCCGTCTTACGAGCTGCCGCGGCGATAGGACGGATTCGACTATTCCGACGAGAATGGTAGGATATCGGCGCCATGAGCGATACCATGCAGGCCGCTGAGGCCGCCGCCACAAACCCCACAAACCCCACCGATTCCGCCGCTTCGACCGAGACGTCCGCGGCCGTCGCCGCCTTCGACCCCGGGCGCCGGGCGACCGAGCTGGCCGTGCTCGACGCACTCCGGAGCGTCGTCGACCCCGAGCTGGGGATGGACGTGGTGGAGCTTGCCCTCATCAGGCAGATAATCATCGGCACAGAGGCGTCGGAGATCAAAATGGTCCTGACGACCCCATTCTGCCCGTATGCCGGCTCCATGGTTCAGCAGATCAAAGATGCGGCCGAGGCGGTACTGGAGCATTCCGTCAAGGTGACCTTGCTGGCCGAGCGCTGGGATCCGCGCGACGCCGGGTTGATGTGGTGAGGCGCTAGATCGATTTAGGGGAAGCCATGGACCAGGAGCCCGAGCGGAAGTCGGCCGTGGCCACAAAGCGCGGCGACGACGGCACTACCGGCCTGCTATTTGGGGGCGAGCGAGTCTTCAAGGACGATTCCCAGACCGAGGCCTTTGGCGCCATCGATGAGGCGGTTGCGGCTCTTGGGCTGGCCCGAGCCGAGGCGGGATGGATGGCCCAGTCGGGGACGCTCCCGCCAACGATCGCCCACCTGCCAGATCTGATCCTGCGCCTCCAGCGCGATCTATTCGTCGCCGGAGCCGAACTGGCGACCGCCCCAGGAGCGCAGGACCGGCAGAAGGCTGGCCAGACGCGCGTCTCGGTTGCGATGGTCGATGGCCTGGACGAACTTCTGGCCGAGGCGGAGGCGGCCATCGAGATGCCATTGGAGTTCGTAGTGCCGGGCGAGACTCGGCTCTCTGCGGCCCTGGAACTGGCCCGAACCATCGTGCGACGCGCCGAGCGACGGGCAGTCGGCCTGCGCCGAGCCGAACCGCGGCCGGGGGATCAGCTGCTGCCGTACCTGAATCGCCTCGCGGATCTGCTGTGGGTCCTGGCCCGAGCCGCCGAGCAGGGCGAGTCTCGAGCCGCCACTCCCTCACGAGCCGGCGAGCGCGAGCCAGGCACCGGCCGCGCCACGACGGCGCCGTGAAGCGTAGGATCTGAGCCGCGGAGGGGCTGAACAAGCAGCCGACCTTGAACATCGTTCGGAGGACACCATGAGCAACAACTACCAATACCCACCCGGCGGCTATGCCTCGCCCGAGCAACTCGGTGTCCGGCCCGTGGCTGCGCTCTCGACGAGATTCCTGACCGACGCCTTCACCTGGATGTTCCTAGCTCTGCTGCTGAGCGCCGGCGTGGCCTGGTTTGTCCAGAGCGACACCACCCTGGTCGCCAATGCCGTTGGCATGAGGATGCCGCTCTTCATTGCCCAGATCGGCCTGGGTCTGGGGGTCCAACTGGGCATCCGGCGGCTCCCCGCCACTCTCGCCCTTGGCCTCTTCTTCGTCTACGCGGCTCTGATGGGCGTCACCATCGGCGTCTGGGTTTGGTACTACGCCGGATACAGCCAGAACCCGACGGCTGTGGTTCAGGCCTTCGTGGCTGCCGCGGCGGCCTTCGGCGGCGCTGCCATCTACGGCGTTGTCACCAAGCGATCATTGGCCAGCATCGGCAGCTTCCTGTTCATGGCCGCCTGGGGTTTGTTCTTCGCCTTCATCGTCAACGGGCTGCTGCTCAAGAGCTCGACGATGGACCTGGTCCTGTCGGCGGCGGGAGTGTTGATCTTCACCGTCCTGGCGGCCTGGACGACGCAGCGCATCACCAACGGCGAGTTCGCGGCGATGACCGGCTCGCGGGAGAAGGCCTCCGTCTACGGCGCGATGTTGCTCTACATCGAGTTCATCAACATCTTCCTGATGCTGCTTCGCATTTTCGGCGGCGGCGGACGCCGCTAGGAGCATCACTGGGCCGGATCGGCGTCCGAACGCCCCGGACGAAACCACGAGGGCAAGCGGCCCCGCCTCGAAAGAGCCGGGGCCGCTACTTTCTCCGATACCATTGACCGCGTGACTCGCATTCGAGCGCTCCGCACCAACAAGTTGGCGCCGGCCAGGGCGCTAGCAGGCCTGCTCCTCGCGGCGATCGTCGTCGCGTGCGGCACAACTGCACCCACGGCAGCCCCGAGGGGGTCGCTTGCGGCCACGTCCGGGACCTCGTCCATGGCCCCGGCCACGGCCTCACCCAGCCCGGCCGCGCCGCTCGCCAGCATCGTGCCGGTGCCTACGTCACAGTTCGTGGCGCTCGCCCCGCCCGCCGCACACCTGGACGACGCGACGGCGGCGGCCCTGCAGAAGGCCCTCGGGGGCATCCGCACAATCGGCGCCTACCCGGGCGTCTCGGCAGCGGTCGTCTTCCCGGACGGCTCGCTCTGGGCCGGGCAGTCTGGTTCCGCGGTCCTGTCGCCGCAAGCGCCGGTCACCGCGGGTACGCTCTTCTCCGTCGGCAGCATCAGCAAGACGTTCGTCGCCGCCCTGGCCGGCCGCCTGGCCGCCCGAGGCACGATCTCGCTCGACGATCCGCTGGCCAAGTACGTGCCCACGTTCTACGACGCGGCCGGCATCACGCTGCGACAGCTACTGAACCACACCAGTGGCGTCATGGACATCTTCGAGATCAGGGCATTCTCGGACGCGATCCTGGCCGCCCGCACCCGGGCCTGGACCACCGGAGAGGTGCTGGCCAAGGTCGGCAGGGCACGGTACCCGTTCGCGCCCGGCAAGGGCTATCACTATTCGAACACGGACTACGTGCTCCTGGGTGCGGCGATCGAAAAGGCGACCGGCCAGCCGATTGCGGCGCTTGTACGATCGGAGTTTCTCGAGCCTTTGGGCTTGACCCACACCTTCCTCCAGACCGAGGAAGAGGTGCCCGGGGCTACGGCTCACGGCTATATGGGCAAGGCCTCCGCGCCGGTCGACCAGACTGCCGGCACGATGCTGCCCTTTACGGCCGAGGCAACCGTCGTCGGCCCGGCGGGAGCTTACGTCTCCACGGCGTCAGACCTGGCCCGCTGGGGCGACGCTCTCTACAACGGCAACATCCTGGACCAGGCCACGCTCGCCGCAATGGTTGACATCTCCCAGACGCAGGGGTTCAAGGCGCCGTTCGTACCGCGCTGGATCTACGGCCTGGGGATGGAGGAAACCACCATCGCCGGGCAGACCGCGTGGGGCCACCGTGGCCATCTCGATGGCTTCTGGTCCGCGATGTGGTATCTGCCGGCCAGCCACGTCACCGTCGTGGTCATCGCCAACGCCGAGTGGGCCGACCCGGTCGCTGCTGCCGCGGCCCTGGCCAAGGTAATCCTCGCCTGAGCCACCAAGCGGGGCGGCGCAGGAGCACGCCCGTCGCTCGTGCCACGCCGAGACTGGTATCTCGCCGCGAGCCGTTCCCACATCCGAGATACGCACCCTGTGACTACTATCGAAGAAGACAGCTGTACTTGAGTGCGAACAGCCGGCACCTGGAGCGGATCGACGGCGTTGTGAGCGTGCATTGGTCCCGTCAGACCACCAAGCAGGGCGCCGCGGCCGACAACTTCGCTTCGGACCTAGATAGTAGTCACGCTGTGGGTAGACGAGAGACGAGAGACGAGAGACGAGAGGCGAGAGGCGGGATAGCGCGGTCCCAGGCCGGGGCTGCTGCTAGTGCCCGAAGCGCCGCGGAATCAAGAACCCGGCGATTTCTCGCCGGGTTCTTGTTACTTGGCCTCTCGGCCCGGGGTCAGGCCCGGCGCGTGGTGAAGCAGTCGCTGCAGTAGACCGGCTTCGTGCCGCTGGGGCGGAACGGAACCTGGGCCTCGCGGCCGCAGCTCGAGCACGTAGCAGAGAACATCTCGCGGGGGCCGGAGGAGTAGCCGCGACCGGCACCGCCGCCGGCGCCACCACCGCTGTGCGAGGCACCACCACCGAAGTCGCCGCGCTGCGCCTTACGGGCGGCTCGGCAGGAAGGACAACGGCGGGGCTCGCTGAACTGTCGATCCGCGTAAAACTGCTGCTCACTAGAGCTGAAGACAAACTCCTGGTTGCAGTCCTGGCAGGCCAGAGTCTTGTCCGATGCGTACAAAAAGAACGCTCCTTGCTCGTGCGGCCTCAGCGACACGTCTGTCTCGCCGAGAACCGTTGAGAGGAAGCGATCGTGGCAGCCGCTGTTTCCGGGGCCTATTGGCCCGTCCGGCGGAGGTTACCACGTATGTGCGCGTTTTTGTCTAGTAACTGGAGGAAATCACACTACTCATTTGGGTCAGTACGGGCACTACAGGGACGGCGTTTCGACGGCCCGCCCGGTCAGCGAATCGTGCGGCGCGCGATCGAAGTTAGCGGGCGCCCGGCTTGGGTCGAGTCAGCTCGCGGTCGGCCTGGGCAATCGTTCGGACGACCTGGACCTTCTGCGCATCTACGCGATCGAGAGCGGCATAGACCTCGCCCCAAGCCTCCTCTAGAACAGCCGCTCCTCGGGCTGGGCCGGTTATGCCGGCCTCCAGCGCGGCGGCTTGGTCGGCCATGGTGCTGGCGGCCAGCCGGGCGGCCTGCAGATGCCCCAGCGTGATCCGCTGGCTGGCGGCGGCCTGGGCCGTCATGACTGCCGTTCGCATGGCGGCCGTGGTGGTGCTGACGGCCGAGGCGACGGCCCGGATCACCTCGGCGTTGTTCTCCTCCACGATGCGCAGCGCCGCGAAACCCTGAGTCGTTATCGCGAGCTGCGTCAGGATCTCCTGGCGCCGACGCCGGACGACTACCAAGACGTCCACCCTCAGAGCCTGGGCGCGGACCGGCTCGGACTCCGTCATCGCCTCCATGCGAGCAGTCAGAAGCCGGTCGATGCGCTCGGCCAGGTAGGCGTACTGACGCAGCGTCTCGATCTCCGTGCCCAGCGAGCCCTCCTCCCGGATGATCGCGGTGTTGTCCTGCTCCAGTGCGAACCGGCCCTCGTTCAGCTGGTCGAGGATCTCCTGCAGACGAGGCTGGGCCCGCGCGAAGCGCTCGAAGTAGCGCTCAAACTGGCGCATCTCATCCTCGGGCGAGCGCTTGCTCCCGAGCTTGAGCCTGGCCGGGTCGATCTGGGCTGCGGCCTTGCGCAGGTCGGCCAGCTGGCGGGCCATCGGCGCCTTGGCTCCCAGAAAGCCATCTATAGAGCGGAAGCGCCGATCAAGCAGGCGACCGCTCATCGCGGCGGTGGCCACGAAGTCTCGCTCGCCCAAACGGTCTATTCCGGCCACGGCCCGGGTCAGCTCGGCACTCCCAGGCTCCACCAAAACGAGGGCGTCCACTTGCTCAACCGCGAGACGCTCGATCGCCTCGTTTGCAACAGGGTCGACCGCTTCAGAAACGAATCCCGGCGGGACCTCCTGCGGCTCCGCCGGGTTCGAAGACTTGCTGGACTGGCTCACAGAACCACGGATCCAGCTACTGCACCGACTCCGACTTGGGCGTCGGGGCCGTCGATGCCGGAGCCTGTGCGACTGGGGCCGTTGGGGCAGGCTTGGCCGACGCGGAGACTGTGGCCTTGGCTCGTGGCTTGCTCGCGGCGTCGTCGCCGTCGCCGTCGTGACCGTTGAGCGGGGCGATCATCGGCGCAATGGTTCTTCGGGCGATGCCCACCAGGGCGCCGGCCTGCTGGATCACATCGCCAAGAGCGCTCGTTACGCCCTGGGCGCCGTTGAGGACCGTGAACTGGCCAATATGCGCGAACGGCTCGGCAGCCGCGCGAACGATCTCCGGCATAGATTGGGCGATCTGCTGGGCAATGACCGCTTCCTGGTTCTGGCTCAAGGCAGCGGCACGGCTCTCGATACCGGAGGCCTCCGCCGTGGCCTTGGCCTTTATCGCGTCGGCCTCGGCCAGACCGCGGGCCCTTATGGCGTCCGCGTCGGCCAGTCCGTTGATGCGAGTGGCGTTGGCCTGGGCCTCGGCCCGGACTTTGACGGCACCGGCCTGAGCCTCGGCCTCGAGGCGAACTTCCTGCGCGGCGGCTTCAGCCTGGCGAATGCGGACGTCGCGGCCGGCTGCGGCGAGAACTGTCTGGCGGTAGGCCTCGGCGTCGGCCGGCTTGCGGACGTCTACCTGGAGTTGCTGTTCCTTCTGCTGGGCCTGCAACTCGGCTACGCGGGTTTCCTGCTCAACCACGGCCTGGCGAGACTGGGCCTCGGCCAGAGGACCCTGCTGCCCGGCTTGCTTCTGGGCGCGGTCGATTTCGGCCTGGAAACCGGCCTTCTTGATCTCGGTGCCCCGGATCGACTCCGCGATCTGACCCTGAGCGGTCTGCTCTTTGGCGACCGCGGTCTGGTCGGCAACAGCGCGGGCGATGCGGGCATCCTGCTCGACCGCAGCCTGGTGCGGTACGGCCAGGTTCTCGATGTAGTTAGACGGGCTGGTGATCGACTGGATCTGGAAGCTATCGATGACGAGTCCGAAGGACTCCATCTCGACGGTGCAGCGCTCGCGAACCTGCTGGGCGAACTTGTCCTGGTCGCTGATCATCTCCTCGACGGTCATCGAGCCGGCGATGGCCCGCAGGTGACCGACGAAAACGTTCTGGACCTTGGACTCGAGCTCGGCCGCAGGGCGATCTAGGAAGCGGCGGGCGGCGTTGGCGATCGAACGGTAGTCGTCACCGACCTTGTAGACGATGACGCCGCGCAGATCCAGGCGGATCTTCTGCTGGCTGACGCACGGAACGGTGACCTCGCTCTCGTGGGCCATGAGCGACAGAGCGCGGACCTTCGACAGGCCCGGCAGAACCATCGCCCCGCCGCCCGTAACGATTTTGAAACGCATGCTCTCGCCTGCGACTCCACCGGCCGAATGTCCGCGCGAAATGCCTGAGATGACCAGAGCTTCGTCCGGCTCGGCGATTCGCCAGGTGGACTTGAAAAGGATGACGAACAAAATGATTAGGACGAGGACGCCCACGCCCACGGCTACGAGAAACGTGTCACCGGAAGTCATCGCGGAAGCCTCACTGTATCGGTCGGTGCCACCTCGACTGTTCGACCCCCCAGGCTGCCGACCACCAGAACCTGGGTGTGCTTCTTTATCGTCGCGTCCGGATCTGCGGCGGACGCGTTGAACCGCTCCGTCCCCTGACGGACCTCGATCAGCACCTCGCCGAGGTGTCCCGGGATGATGTCCGCGGTGACCCGCCCCATCTTGCCGATGACGTCGTACGACACGCTTCTTCTCCGCACATGGCCTGGTTTTCCCATCCATGGTAATGCCTGGGCCACGAGCCAACGGCCAGAGTCTGACGCCCTCTGTGCGCGACGAACTCCTTACGTGCCGGCTTCTCTCACCATGTGTTAGACCGCGTCCGAGGGCCCGGGGTTCGGTCGTCCTGGCGGATGAGTGGACCATCCGTCCTTAAGCTGCGGTTCGCTCCGCGCTCGCCGTAGATGGCAAACGAAACCTCAGCCGCCACGATCCAGCCGGGCTGTCGAGCGATCCAGGCCGCAACCAGTT
>JAYVMQ010000224.1:0-6046 GCA_043758855.1 Chloroflexota bacterium | reverse complement strand
GCCGTTGGCTCCCAGCAGACCATGGGCTCGGTAGCGCGACAACAGCTTGTGGCGGCGCTGTTCGCGCTCGGGGATGTGCACGGCCAGCAAGTCGGGCGGGAAGAGGCGCTCGATCAGGTCATAGTGGCGGCGGTTTCCTTTGCGTCTGGCAAGGCCGAGTCGCCCGGACACCGACAGCGCCTCCAGGACGGCTCGGACCGCGGTGGTCGGTCCCCACCACCATTCGATTGCGGCCTCGCGCTCGAAATCTGCGGAGCTCTTGGGGCCGTCTCTGGTGATCTCCCCCAGAATCTTCGCGGCCAGCTTGGCCTGCTCATTGACGAGCTGTCCGGATCGACCGGTGGCGCCATCCTGCCAGGCGATTCGGTAGTACGGCAGTTCGCGGGTCGGTAGCAGGCTGAGTGACTTGTTGTATGCCTCGAACAGCAAGCGCCGGCCGTACAGCAGTTCGTCGGTCAGGGCGCGGTGGTAGCCGGCGATGCGAGCCTGGAGAATCAAGTCGTGGTTGCGCCCTGCCACCTCGAGCGGGTCGAACTGGAGAGAGCCAAGCCGATCCACTACTGCCAGGACACTCTCCGACGTTGCGGGCAAGGCGCGCGGGGGCGCGAGCAGGTGGCGAATGGCCAGGAATCGGCGCGCCGTGAGGAGGCTGGTCTGTTGAGTCACCGAACGATTGTGAGGCAATGCCCGCCCAGTGGTGGCAGGCAGGCATCGGTCCCTACCGCACCGAGCGCAGCACCATTATCGAGCGCGGCCCAACCTCTACCTGAGCACCGACGGCCAGCGATTCGGCCGGTCCGCCCGGGGCCGGCCTCGTTCCGACCTCTCCGGTGAGGGAATCCAGTTCGCGAACCCAAACCTTGGTGCCGAGGTTCGGGATGGTGAACGTCAGCGGCTCCCACCAGCCATTGAGCACGATCAGCAGGTCATCATCCAGGACGGGCTGCCCGCGGTCATCTCGGTCGGCGTCCCGCGTGCCGTCGAAGTGGGCGACGACGCTCCGAGTCCAGCCCGTGCTCCAGTCCGAATCGGTCATCGGCGATCCTGCCGGCGTATACCAGGCTATGTCGCCCTCAAGCGCACCAGTGGCGTAGCGGCGGCGTCGCAGAACAGGGTGGCGCCGCCTGATCGCGATGACCTCGCGGGTGAAGGCCAGCAGGTCCTTGTCCAGCGCGCCCCAGTCGAACCAGGAAATCTCGTTGTCCTGGCAGTAGGCGTTGTTGTTGCCGCCCTGTGTCCGGCCCAGCTCGTCGCCGCCGTTGATCATCGGCACGCCCAGACTCAGCAGCAGGGTCGCCAGCAACGCCCGGGATTGGCTCGCCCGAAGCCGCAGCACCGTCGCGTCGTCGGTCGGACCCTCGGCTCCGCAGTTCCAGGAACGGTTCTCGTCAGTGCCGTCTTTGTTGGCCTCGCCGTTGGCCGCGTTGTGCTTGTTGTCGTACGAGACCAGGTCACGGAGGGTGAATCCGTCGTGGCAGGTGATGAAGTTGATCGACGCGTTGGGCCGGCGCTGCGACGGGCCGTACAGGTCGGCCGATCCCGTCAGGCGAGTCGCCATGTCCGGCAGTGTGCCCGCCTGGCCGCGCCAGAAGTCGCGTGTCGTGTCCCGATAGCGGCCATTCCACTCGCTCCAGAGCGCTGGAAAGCGTCCCACATCGTAGCTGTCGCTTTGGCCGAAATCCCACGGCTCGGCGATCAGCTTCACGCGCGAGACGATCGGATCCTGAGAGACGAGGTCAAAGAAGGCCGAGATCCGGTCGAAGCGGCCGTGGTCGCGGCCCAGCGTTACGGCCAGGTCGAAGCGGAAGCCGTCAACGTGTATCTCAGTGACCCAGTAGCGCAGGGAATCCATGATCAAGCGGAGGCAGGTCGGGTCGTCGACGTTGAGCGAATTGCCTGTCCCGGTCGTGTCGAAGTAGAAGCCCGGGTTGTCCGGCACGAGGCGGTAGTAGGCGGCGTTGTCGAAGCCGCGGAAGGAGAGGGTCGGGCCCAGGTGGTTGCCCTCGGCCGTGTGATTGAAGACGACGTCGAGGATGATTTCCAGGCCGGCGGCGTGGAGCGCCTTCACCATGGCCTTGAACTCGGCCACCTGGCCGCCGAGCCGGCCGGCCCGAGCCTCGGCCGAATAGCCGGCGTGGGGAGCGAAGAAGCCCAGGCTGCTATAGCCCCAGTAGTTGTCGAGCCCTTTGGAGCGCAGGAAGCCATCGTCCACGTGCTGGTGGATCGGCAGAAGTTCCACCGCCGTGACGCCAAGCTGGACGAGGTGCTCCAGGGCCGCCGGCGCGACCAGCCCGGCATACGTTCCACGCAGCTTCGCCGGCACGCCCGGGTGGAGCTGGGTGAATCCCTTGACGTGGGTCTCGTAGATGATCGTGTCGGAATAGGGGACCGCGGGCGGGTGATCGTCGCCCCAATCGAAGCCGTCGTTGACGACGAGGCCGCGGGGAACGTGCGGCGCCGAGTCCAGGTCACTGAAGCTGTCCGGGTCGCCGGGGACGTAGGCCAGGACTGCCTCGGTCCACTCGATCTCGCCGGCGATGGCCCGGGCGTACGGATCCAGGAGTAGCTTGTTGGGGTTGCAGCGCAGGCCGCTGGCCGGCTCGTACCGGCCCTGAACGCGATACCCGTAACGTTGGCCCGGACCAACTCCCGGCACAAAGCCGTGCCACACACCGGCGTCGCATTCAGCGAGCGGCAGCTGGTGCTCCGCCCCGGTCTCGTCGAAAAGGCACAGAGTGACGCCCTCGGCGACGTCTGAAGCAACTGCGAAGTTGGTGCCATCAGGCGCCGCCGTGGCACCGAGAGGAAACGGCCGACCGGGCCAGACATCCATGCTTGGGTCCCCTACGCGTCGCTAGTACCAGCCGTGGCCTTGGCGGAACGCATTAGCAGCGCAAGCCGACCCGTATTGGCTGTTCACATACCAGATGCCCCATTTGACCTGTGTCAGCGGGCTGTAACGCCAGTTGGAGCCGAAGGTGGCCATCTTGGAACCGGGCTTCGCCTGTGGGATGCCATAGGCGCCCGACGGATTGCCGGCCTGCGGGTTCCACTTGGACTCGTAGGTGAAGATGGCATTGATGCAGTCGTACTGCTTGGCACCGAGCCTGTTCTTGGCGTAGGTCCGGGCGTTCCAGACGGTGTCCCGAGGGGTCGGGGCGGGCGTCGGTTTGGGGGTCGGCGTCGGCGGCGCCGCCGTGGCCGTGGGCGGGGGACCGGCGACGTAGGCAGTGGCGGCAGGCCAGAAAGGATCCTCGGATGCCGGGGCTGGGCTCGCGGACGGGACCGCAGCGACTTCGGGCCACGAGGTCAGTGAACTGATCGGACTCGACGGGGCGAGAGTCTGCCGTTTCGCGTCCGCGGATCCGGCCACGGAGATTGCACCGACGAGGACGACAAACGCCGCCGCCACCGCCACCGCCACCATCATGCCTGCCGCCGGAGTGAATTGCTTCAATACATTCCTTCTGGTTCGCCCCCCTGACGCGTGTCCTGACCTTACGAGAATCGTCGGCCTGGCTCTTCGGCGGAGGCGGTCGCGTGGCAGAGAATATATTCGGGGTGGCTCGGAGCCGAGCCAAGGGCCGCGACCGCGGACCCGCACGTCCGGGATTCTAGGGCTGGCGCAGCGTCGCGCCGTGCGCGAGGGCTCCAACCGCCGGAGGCCCGCAGAATAGCACGAGAATCACGGTGGCAGCGATGGGCGGCCCCACTTAAGATCCGGTTTGACGCCGCGCTGCCTAATCCCGATAATAGAAGTCGGAATTAGAATTCACCGCACGGGCGGCGGTCCGGCGTCCCCCTCCGCTTGGACCGCCGACCCCCTCGGTCCGCCAAGCTGAAGGTTCGGGCCTCCAAGGAGCGCAATATGGCTATCACCCCGGAGATTGTGTCAGCGGAGTACAAGTACGGCTTCCACGACGAGGTCGACTACCTCGAGGAGACGAAGGCCGGCCTGACGCGCCAAACGGTCGAGGAGATCAGCCGAATCAAGGACGAGCCGGCATGGATGCTTGACTTCCGCCTGCGCGCCTACGAACACTTCCTGTCCCGGCCGATGCCGACGTGGGGCGGCGAGCTGGCCAACATCGATCTCGACAAGATCGTGTACTACCGCAAGCCGTCTCAGGGCGAGGAGAAATCCTGGGACGACGTCCCCGACAAGATCAAGAAGACCTTCGAGCGCTTGGGCATCCCCGAGGCGGAGCGCAAGTTCCTGGCCGGCGTCGGCGCGCAGTACGACTCGGAAGTCGTCTATCACTCGGTGCGCGAGGAGTTGTCCAAGGTCGGCGTTGTTTTCATGGGCACCGACCAGGGCCTCAAGGAGTACCCGGAGCTCTTCAAGAAGTACTTCGCCACGGTCGTTCCGCCGGAGGACAACAAGTTCGCGGCGTTGAACAGCGCCTGCTGGTCGGGCGGCTCTTTCGTGTACGTGCCCAAGGGCGTCGAGGTCCCGCTACCACTGCAGGCTTACTTCCGCATCAACGCCGAGAACACCGGCCAGTTCGAGCGGACGCTGATCATCGTGGACGAAGGGGCGAAGGTCCACTACATCGAAGGCTGCACGGCGCCGATCTACACCACCGACGCGCTCCATGCGGCGGTCGTCGAGGTCATCGCGCTGCCCGGCTCCAAGGTCCGCTACACCACGATCCAGAATTGGTCGAACGACGTCTACAACCTGGTCACAAAGCGAGCCCACGCCCACGCCAACTCCACGGTCGAGTGGATTGACGCGAATACAGGGTCTCGCTTAACAATGAAGTACCCGAGTATCTATTTGCGCGGCGAGGGTGCCACGGCCGAGGTCATCTCCGTGGCGGTGGCTGGCAAGGGCCAGCACCAGGACACCGGTGCCAAGGCGATCCATCTCGCCCCGAACACACGCAGCCGCATAATCAGCAAGTCGATCTCGAAGGACGGCGGCCGAACGACCTATCGCGGCCAGCTCAAGGTTGTGCCGGGTGCGACCGGTGTGGTAGCCAGCGTCCGGTGCGACGCGCTGCTTCTCGACGAGGGCAGCCGCTCCGACACTTATCCGTATATCGATATCCAGGAAGACGACACGACGATGAGCCACGAGGCCACCGTCGGCAAGATCAGCCAGGACCAGATCTTCTACCTCATGAGCCGAGGCCTGACCGAGAACGAGGCCACAAATTTGGTCGTCCAGGGCTTCCTCGAGGTCTTCACGAAAGAGCTGCCGATGGAATATGCGATCGAATTCAATCGGCTGGTGAAGATGGAGATGGAGGGTGCGCTGTGGTGACCGACATCGCAAGGACGGTCACACGATGACCGCCTCCGCCGCTCCGAGGGCTGTGGCCACGCGCCAGGCGCCGTCCGATCTGACACTGAGTTTCGTGGATGAGGCCACCGTCCGTGGCGTAGCCGCGGCCGGTGGCGACGCAGAGTGGCTTCTGGCAGATCGTCTGGCGGGCCTCGCATCGTTCGCGGCGCTGCCCATCGAGACAAACCCGCTCTACACCACGTACGTTGATCTGCGGAACGCGCGCTTGGCCGACGTGCGGCCATACATCGCTCCGGCTGCGGTGGCGGCCGGCGCCGGGGCGGCGGAGCTGCTGCCCGAGGGCGCGGCCGCGTACGCCGAGGTCACCGAGAACCGGGTGACGGCGCTCGTTCTGTCGGCGGAGGCCCGGGAAGCCGGGCTGATCCTTGAGACGCTGGCCGACCTGCGCGTCCGCGACCCTGAGCTGTTCCGGCAGCTCCTCGACGGCGGCTGTGCCCTGCCCGAAAACGACAAGCTCGCCCAGATGACGCGTGCCATGTGGTCGCAGGGCTTGCTGCTCCGCGTCCCCGACGGCGTGCGACTGGAGCGGCCCGTAGTCCTGCGCTGGATCGTTGGGACGCCGGGAACCGCGCTCTTCTCGCGAACGGTGATCTCCGTTGGCGAGGACGCCGAGGTCTCGGTTGTTGAGGAGCAGGTTTCGGCGAGCACCTCCGGGCCGGCCGCCCCGGTGCCGTCGGGCCCCACCGATCCGCAGGCCTTCTTCGCCGGCACAACGGAGGTTCAGATCGGCGCCGG
>JAYVMQ010000223.1:0-10023 GCA_043758855.1 Chloroflexota bacterium | reverse complement strand
ATGCCCCACAAGCGCAACCCGATTTTGTCCGAGCGAATTGCGGGCATGGCGCGCCTCCTGCGCGGCTACGCCGTCGTGGCTCTGGAGAACCAGCCGCTCTGGCACGAGCGTGACATCAGTCATTCTTCGTCTGAGCGCGTGCTGCTTCCCGATGCCACCATCTTGCTCGACTACATGCTCGTCAAGACGCGCGGCCTGGTGGAGAAGCTAGTCGTCCGGCCGGAGCGGATGCGCGAAAACATAGAGCGTGGCCTGGGCCTCCATTGCAGCAGCCGCGTTCTGCTGGCCCTGGTCGAGACGGCCGGCCTCTCTCGCGAGGAGGCATACGCGGTGGTCCAGCGGAATTCGCTGCGTGCCGCCGACGAACGCCGCCAGCTGCGCGAGTTGCTCGCCGCCGATCCCGACGTCGCCGCCCGTCTTTCTGACGAAGCGCTTGCCGCCTGCTTTGACGAAAGCCACTTCCTGCGGAACGTGGCCACTGCCATCGCTCGCCTGGACACGCTGACCCAGGCCCCAAAGGAGACTGCCGATGACGCCCGCTGACATGGTCAACCCCGGCGACCCCCGGAACGCCGGGACGGCCCCGCACGCCGCCGGTTTCGTCCGCAGCGGCAAGGTCCGTGACCTGTTCGAGGTGGGCGATCGCCTGCTCCTCGTGGCCAGCGACCGGATGTCCGCTTTTGACGTGGTGTTGCCGACCCCAATTCCGGACAAAGGCCGCGTCCTGACCGGCATCTCGCGCTTCTGGTTCGAGGCGACGACGGATATCATCCCGAACCACCTGCTCGCCACGAGCCCTTCGGCGCTCCCGGCCGGCTACACGGACGCAGCCGGCAGGCGCGACCTGCGCGGGCGGATGATGCTCTGCCGACGCGCGGCCGTGCTGCCGGTTGAGGTTATCGTGCGCGGCTACGTCGCCGGCTCCGGTTGGAAGGACTACAAGCGCACCGGCGCGATCTGCGGCATCTCCTTGCCGCCGAACCTGCGCGATTCGGATCGGCTGCCAGAGCCTATCTTCACCCCGTCAACCAAGGCCGAGGTTGGGCACGACGAGAACATCGGCTTCGATGCCATGGTCGACCTCGTCGGCGCGGAGATGGCCGAGAAGGTCCGCGATATCGCCCTGCGGCTGTATCGACGCGGTGCCGAGATCGCCGAGAAGGCGGGCATCCTGCTGGCCGACACCAAGTTCGAGCTTGGGACGGCCCTCGACACCGGAGAATTGCTCCTAATCGATGAGGTTCTGACGCCCGACTCCAGCCGGTTCTGGGACGCCTCGGCCTATGAGCCCGGTCGCGCCCAGGCCAGCTACGACAAACAGCCCATCCGCGACTGGCTCGAAACCCAGCCGTGGGACAAGACATACCCTGGACCTGAACTGCCGGCGGAGATCGTTGATGGCACACGGGCGCGCTACGTGACCGCGTTCGAGCGGATCACCGGGGCCAGCTTCGAACGCTATCTGCAGGAGGACGTGGTCGCGCAATGAGTGATTTCCGGTATGCCGTCAACGTCCTGCCCAAGCCGGGCATCCTAGATCCGCAGGGTCGGGCGGTGGAGCTGAGCCTGCCTCACCTCCACGTAACCAATGTGTCCAAGGTCCGCATCGGCCGCCGGGCCGAATTGACCGTGACAGCCGAGTCGGAGGTCGAAGCCCGTGCCATCGTGGACGGTCTGGCCAAGGAACTGCTCAGCAATCCATTGATCGAGGCCTACGCGCTCGAACTGCTGGTGCCGCAGTCGTGAGGATCGGGGTCGTCACATTCCCGGGCTCCAACTCGGACGTTGACTCGCTGAATGCGTTGTCCGTCGCCGGCGTTGAGGCTGTTTCCCTGTGGCACGAGTCACCGGACCTGAAGGGCGTCTCGGCCGTAATCCTGCCGGGCGGGTTCGCCTACGGCGACTACATTCGGGCAGGCGTCATCGCCCGTTTCTCGCCGGTCATGGGCGGCGTGCGGGAGTTTGCGGCAGCAGGTGGCCTGGTTCTCGGCATCTGCAACGGCTTCCAGGTCCTGGCGGAGGCCGGGCTGGTCCCGGGCGCCTTGCTGCGCAATCGTTCGCTGCGTTTCGCCGGTCGCCTGGTCAACATCAAGCCGGATCGGCTCGACTCGCCGTTCACCCGCTCGGCGACAGGTGCGCCGATGCGCGTTCCAGTCGCCCACGGTGAGGGCTGCTACTACGCCGATGAGGCAATGCTGGACGAAATCGAGGCGAACGGGCAGGTCCTCTTCCGATACGTTCGGGACGACGGGGCGCTCGCGCTCGATCCCGACGAGCCGGCCAACCCGAACGGCTCCCTGCGCGCCATTGCCGGTGTTTCTAGCTCGGCCGGCAACGTGGCCGGTCTCATGCCGCATCCCGAGCGGATGTCCGAAGGCATCCTCGGAACGGACGACGGCATGCAGGTGATCCGCTCGTTGGTTGAGAGCGCGCGAGAGTGGGAGGCCGGGCGATGAGCGACGAGCTGCGAGCGGACGGCGCCGCCGAGAACCCGGGCACCGCAGTCGTGGCGGAGGCCGCGACTGCCAAGGCGACGACGGCAGAGCCGTCGGTCGCCCTTCACCGTCAACTCGGCCTCACCGACCCGGAACTTGACATGATCCGCGGCAAGCTCGGCCGCGATCCAAACCACACCGAGCTGGCCATGTTTAGCGTCATGTGGAGCGAGCACTGCTCCTACAAGAGTTCCAAGCCGCTCCTCAAGACTCTCCCGACGCGCGGCCAGGGCATGATGGCGGGAGTCGGCGACAATGCCGGTGTCGTCCGCATCGGCGACGGGCTGGCGGTCGCGTTCAAGATCGAGAGCCACAACCATCCGTCGGCGGTGGAGCCGTACCAGGGCGCGGCCACGGGCGTGGGCGGCATTCTGCGCGACATCTTCACCATGGGCGCGCGACCGATCGCCGTCCTAGACGCGCTCCGCTTCGGCGACCCGTCGGATCCACGGACCCGCCATCTCGTGGACGGCATAGTCCGTGGCGTGGGTGGCTACGGCAACTGCGTCGGCGTCCCGACCGTCGGCGGCGAGCTCGTCTTCGACCCTTCCTACCAGGGCAATCCGCTCGTCAACGTCATGGCCATCGGCTTGCTCGAGGAGCGGATGCTGATCCTGGCCGAGGCACCCGGGCCCGGGAATTACGTAGTCTTATTTGGCTCGACGACCGGCCGTGATGGCATCGGCGGAGCGAGCGTCCTCGCTTCGGCGACGTTCCAGGATCAGGATCCTTCCAAGAGGCCGGCGGTCCAGGTGGGCGACCCCTTCGCGGAGAAGCTGCTCATAGAGGCCAGCCTGGAGCTGATCGACCGCCGCCTGGTCGAAGGCATCCAGGATCTCGGGGCCGCCGGAATAGTGTGCGCCACCTCCGAATCGGCCGACAAGGCCGGCACAGGCATCCTCCTAGACCTCGACTCGATCCCGCGGCGCGAGCCGGGAATGGCGCCCTGGGAGGTGATGATCTCCGAGTCCCAGGAACGAATGCTGGCCACGTGTCGGCCGGAAAACTATCCGACCGTGCGCGAGGTATGTGAGCGCTGGGGCATCCCGGTCGCCCTCGTGGGGCGAGTCACCATGGACGGCGATCTCACGATCATCGAGGGCGGCATCGGACCCGACGGCCTGGCCAACCCCGGCGCGAAGGTCGTGGCGCGCGTGCCCGCGAAATCGCTGACGAGCGAGGCAATCGTCCACGCCAGGCTGGCCACGCCCCCGACGCGGCGCCGCGAGGCACCGGCCCCTGGGATTCCGCTCACGGCCCATGACGGGCTGCCCGAACGGGGCATGGACCCGGCCGCCGTCCTGGTCGCCCTCCTCGGCAGCGCCAACCTGTCGAGCCGTCGCTGGGTGTATGAGCAGTACGACTCGTCCGTCCAGAGCAACACCGTCGAGTGGCCGGGCCACGGCGCCGCGGTGCTCCGGGTCAAGGGCACCAAGAAGGCCCTTGTGGCCACGACCGATGGCAATCAGTCGGTTAGTGCCGTTGACCCGTATTTGGGTGCCCAGATGTCCGTCGCCGAGGCCACCCGCAACGTCAGCATCACCGGCGCCCGACCGTTGGGCATCACAAACTGCCTCAACTATGGCAACCCGGAACGGCCTGAGGCCTTCTGGCAACTCAAGGAAGCGGTTCGGGGACTGGGCGACGCCTGCCGCACGCTCAGCCTGCCCGTTACCGGCGGCAACGTTTCTCTTTACAACGAGTATCCGGGCGGAGCCATCGCGCCGACGCCCGTGATCGGAGTCGTGGGTCTGCTCGAGGACATTTCCCTGCTGGTCGGGCCGCCGTTCACGCGCGAAGGCGATGCCGTCGTCTTCATTGGGCAGACCACGCCGGGCATGGCCGGTTCCGCGTATGCGTCCCTGGCTGGACTCTCCTCGGAGGATTTGCCGCCCAGCCTGGACATGGAGCGCGAGGCGGCTCTGCAGTCGTTCATACGCGAGGCCATCGGCCGGAAACTCGTGGCCTCGGCTCAGGATGTTTCAGGCGGCGGCCTGGCTGTTGCCATCGCCGAGTGCTGCATGTGGGGCGATCTGGGCGCCAAGCTCCGTCTCGGCGTGTTGGGCTCGCCGGCAATCGAGCTGTTCGGCGAGAGCCCGAGTCGCCTGGTCCTGTCGTGCCGCCCACGCCACGTCGCCGCGATCGAGTTGCTCGCCCGCCAGTTCGGCCTTCATTCGGAGATTCTGGGCACGGTCGGCGGCGAGCGGCTGCGTATCGAACTCACGGGGCAGGGCGCGACGGGAGCGGCCGAAGAGCGCGGCTCCCGCGTTGCCGACGCGCTCGACGTGTCTCTGACGGACCTGCGTCACGTGTGGGACCACGGCCTGGCCCGCGCCCTCGGTGTGGAGCCTGGGCCAGGACACGGCTCGGAGGCGGTCCAAACTGCCTCCTCGGGCGAGGCTCCTGCGGGCGAGGCTCCTGCGGGCGAGGGAGTCTAGCCGTGTGCGGCATCTTCGGCGCGGTGATGCCCGGCGCAGATGCCGCGGGAATTGCCGCGCTCGGTGTCTTCTCGCTCCAGCACCGTGGCCAGGAATCGGCCGGCATCGCGGTCAGCGATGGCGAGCAGCTGATGCTCTACAAGGATCTGGGCCTTATCGCCCAGGTCCTCGACGAGCGCCGCCTGCCGAGCCTGCGCGGTTCGTTAGCCATCGCCCACTGCCGCTACTCCACGACTGGATCTACCGTATGGGAGAACGCCCAGCCGACGTTCCGGCTCGGTCGCGGCCGCTCGATCGCGATCGGCCACAACGGCAACCTCGTCAATACCCGCGAGTTGCTCTCGCGTCTGGAGGGCGGCAAGTCGCGTTTGGCGGCCACGACAGATACCGAACTGCTGACGGCCCTGCTGGCCGACGACGCGTCTGGCGACACGGTCGAGGCCCTAAAGCGAGTATTGCCGCACGTGAAGGGCGCCTATTCGCTGGCCATCCTCGACGAGAAGCACGTCATCGGCGTCCGCGATCCGTTCGGTTTCCGGCCTCTGGTCCTGGGTCGGCTGGATCCGGCTGAGGACGATCCGGAGGGCAGGCATTCGGGCGGCTGGCTCCTGAGCTCCGAATCCGCAGCCATCGAGGTGGCAGGGGGCACGGTGGTCCGAGATGTCGAACCCGGCGAGATCGTCATCCTCGAGGAGGGCAAGGAGCCGGTCTCGGTCAGGTTCGCCGAGGGCCACGAGAAGCTGTGTGTCTTCGAGTTGATCTACTTCGGTCGGCCCGACTCATACATGATGGGCCGCAACCTCTACGAGTCGCGGCGTCGGATGGGCGTCGCCCTGGCGGCGGAGGCGCCCGTGGAGGCGGACCTGGTGATGCCCGTTCCGGATACTGGGGCACCCGCGGCTGCCGGCTATGCCGAGGGCTCCGGTTTGCCGTATCGGGAGGGCATGGTCCGCAACCGCTACTCCGGCCGGACCTTCATCCAGCCCTCGCAACACATGCGCCAGCGCGGCGTGACCGTCAAGCTGAGTCCGTTACGCGAGGTCGTAGCCGGCAAGCGGCTGATCGTTGTGGACGATTCGATCGTCCGGGGCACGACGACCCGCCAGATCGTGGCCCTGCTCCGGAAGGCCGGGGCGACGGAGGTCCACCTTCGCATCAGCTCGCCGCCGATCCACCATCCCTGCTTCTACGGCATCGACACCCAGATCGAGACGGAGCTGATTGCTTCGACCCACACGGTCGAGGAGATCCGCGAGTTCCTCGGCGCCGACTCGCTCAGCTACCTCTCGATTGAGGGCGTGCTGCAGGGCCTGGATCTGCCCTACGACCGCTTCTGTTTCGCCTGTTTTGACGGGCAATATCCGGTCCCGGTTCCGTACGACACAGCCCGCCACAAATTCGTTCTGGAGGACGCCGACGGAGAGCCGGTGTCGCTGGGCGAGACCGGGGCCGTAGCCCGAAGCAAATTGCATGAGTGATAGCCAGGGCGGCCAGGCCGGCCAGGAGGGCCGGCGCGCGGCACCGGGAGCCAAGCAGGGCGGCGCCTGGGAGGCATATCGAAGTGCCGGTGTCGACATAGACGCCGGCGAGCGTGCCGTAGACCTCATGCGGTCCTCAGTCGCCGCGACGCGTCGGCCGGAGGTCATCGGTGGGCTCGGCGGATTCGCTTCCGCGATGGCCCTACCGGCGGGCATGCGCGAGCCGGTACTCGTCAGTTCCACAGACGGCGTCGGCACGAAGACTGCCATCGCCATGGCCATGGGCCGCTACGACACGATCGGCCACGATCTGGTGGCGATGTGCGCCGACGACCTCGTCTGCGCCGGCGCGGAGCCACTTTTCTTCCTGGACTACCTGGCCGTGGGGCATGTCTATCCGGAGCGGGTTGCGGAGATCGTCGGTTCCATTGCCGAGGGCTGCGGCCTGGCCGGTTGCTCACTGATCGGCGGCGAAACGGCCGAACATCCGGGACTTATGAAGCCCGACGATTTCGACCTGGCGGGCTTCTGCGTTGGTGTCGTCGAGCGCGACCGATTGCTCGACGGGACGGCAGCTCGAGCCGGAGACGCGCTGATCGGCATCGGCTCCAGCGGTCTGCATAGCAACGGCTTCTCGCTGGTGCGACGGATCGTGGCCGAGGCGGATCTGGACCTGGGCGAGGGTTACGCCGAGTTGCTGGGCCGCATCCTGGGCCCGGCAACCCAGCCCGAGCCGGAGACGCTGACGCTCAGCCTGGGCGAGGTGCTGCTGACGCCGACTCGAATCTATGCGAAGGCGATCCTGGCCCTGAGGCGCCGGCTCGACTTGGCCGGTTCGGAGTTAGGCGGCGTCTCCCACATAACGGGCGGCGGGCTGTCCGGCAACGTCCCGCGCGTGCTTCCGGAAGGATTGGCGGCCCGCGTGAACCCGGCGGCGTGGCCGATGCCTTCGGTGATGAGGCTCATCGGGGCCCTCGGCAGTCTGTCTGAGGCGGAACTCCGGTCAACCTTCAACGGCGGTTTGGGGATGGTATGCGTCGTGCCGTCCAATGCGGTCGAGGCCGCGCTTTCGAGCCTGGCGGAGGACGGCCTGCCGGCCTGGCCCGTCGGCCTGGTCGTGGCAGTCGGCGCGTCGGCGGCGAGGTATTCGGAGATCTAGCGAGGATTGGCGTGGCACATAGAATCGCGGTTGGCGTTTCTGGTTCTGGCAGCAACTTGCGGGCCCTGCACGCGGCCGCCGAGCGTGGTGCGCTCGAAGCCGAGATCGTCCTCGTCTTCGCTGATCGCAACTGCGCGGCCATCGAGTGGGCCGTGGATCAGGGGATCGACACCCTGGTCGTGCCGATGCCAAAGTTGAGCGAGATCGAGGAGCGGGCGTCCGCAAATGAGATCCTGGCCGAGTCTCTCGCGGCCGTCGGACCGGAGCTGATCGTCCTGGCCGGCTACATGCGGGTTCTAGGCCCCAAGGCCCTTGGCGGTCTGAGGTGCCCCATCCTCAATGTCCACCCCGCCCTGCTGCCGGCGTTCCCCGGCGCCCACCCGATCAAGGACGCGCTCGAGGCAGGCGTGAAGGTCAGCGGCGTAACCGTCCATTTTGTCGGCGACTCGCTCGATGCCGGCCCGATCATCCTCCAGGACTCGGTGCCGATCCTGCCTGACGACACCGAGGAGACGCTGGCCGAGAGGATCCACGCGCTCGAACATCGGCTGCTACCGCGCGCCGTTGGATTGGCCCTGGCGGGCGCGCTTACGGTCGAAGCCGACGGCCGAGCCGTTCGCATCGACGCCGCGAAGGCGGCCGAAAGAATGCCGGTGCCGAAGCGGGCGCTTCTGTCTGTCTCCGACAAGTCAGGACTGGCAGAGTTCGGCGCCGGACTGGTTCGGCTTGGTTTCGAGCTTATTTCGACCGGCGGCACGGCGAAGGAGCTGAGGGCCGTCGGTCTCCCGGTCACAGACGTCGCCGCGGTCACGGGCTTTCCGGAGATGCTCGATGGGCGGGTCAAGACGCTCCACCCGAGAGTCCACGGCGGCATCCTTGCCGATCGGCGGCTGGCCTCACATCGTGAGCAGCTGGCCGCGGCCGCGATCGATCCATTCCAGCTCGTCGTCGTCAACCTCTATCCGTTCGCCGCGGCAGCCGAGAAGCCGGGCATCACCTTCGACGCCCTGGTCGAGGAGATCGACATCGGCGGGCCGTCGATGGTTCGAGCGGCGGCCAAGAACCACGCCTCGGTTGCCATCGTGACTTCGCCGAACCGGTATGCGGCGGTGCTTGCGGAACTGCAAACGACCGGTGGGGTGGGGGAGGGCCTGCGTTCGGCCCTGGCCGTCGAGGCGTTCCGGCACACCGCCGCTTACGACGCCCGTATCGCCGCCGAGCTGCCCGGTCGGATGGCCGCGGCCGGCGTCGACCTGCCGGACGAACCGGGCCTACCGGGCTCCTCGGATCCCTACCCGTCGACGCTCGTGGTCGCCCTCGAGAAGGTCGAGACGCTGCGCTACGGCGAGAACCCGCACCAGCAGGCGGCCCGATACCGCCGTCCCGGCACGACCAAATGGGCCGGGCCGTTCGCCCTCGGCGGCACGATCCTGCAGGGCAAGGCCCTGAGTTACAACAACGTGCTGGACGCGTCGGGTGCCGACGCCATTGCGCGCCAGCTGCGCGGCCCGGCCTGCGTCATCGTCAAACATACAAACCCGTGCGGCGCCGCGGAACGCCCGACTCTCGCCGAAGCGTGGCAGGCGGCCCTGGCCGGCGATCCCGTCTCCGCGTACGGAGGCGTCGTGGCCCTGACCCGCGAGGTGGATGCCGCCACGGCCACGGGCCTAGCCTCGATCTTCCTGGAAGTGATCGTGGCGCCGTCCTACTCCCCGGAGGCGCTGGCGATCCTGGCCCGCAAGACGAACCTCCGGCTGCTCGAGGACTCGATTCTGTGGGGTGTAGAGGCGGCGTCCGCGGCCGCGCCGGCGCCGGACCCGCTCGGCTCCATCCGCGTGGCCGGCGGCGGCGTCCTGGTAACGGCCCCGGACGTCCTCGCGGATGACCCCGCCACCTGGAAGCTGGCCACTTCGCGGGCCGCGTCGGAGCGAGAGTTGCGTGACCTGGACCTGGCCTGGCGGTTGTGCCGGGGCGTGGTTTCCAACGCGATCGTGCTCGTGAAGGACGGTATGGAGATCGGTTTGGGATCCGGACAGACGAGCCGGGTCGATGCCGCCCGCCAGGCAGTGGCCAAGGCCATCGCCTTCCACGGCGCGGATTCTGTCCGGGGCGCAGCCTGTGGCTCGGACGCGTTCTATCCGTTCCCGGACGCGGTCCAGGTCTGTCTGGACGCAGGCGTGACAGCCTTTGCTCAGCCGGGCGGCTCGATGCGTGACGCGGAGGTCGTCGCGGTAGCGGAGGCCGCTGGCGCCGTGATGCTGGTCACCGGTGTGCGCCACTTCCGTCATTAGGCGGGAGGACTTCAGGCAACGCGCAGTCACGGGGAGTGAGCGCAGGACCGCCGGCAGCCTCCGTTCCTGGTCAACGTCGCCCCGGGCGGCACTAAGTGGCTGGCAGCGGGTGAAGACGAGTGTTCCCGATCCATTGTTTGACGGTAACGGCTAACACTGCGG
>JAYVMQ010000222.1:0-7975 GCA_043758855.1 Chloroflexota bacterium | reverse complement strand
GGACGCCTTTACGCTCAATCCCGACTTGAAGCTGCTGGCGTCGCCGTGGAGTCCGCCGGCATGGATGAAGACCAGCGACTTGCTCGGCAACGGCACGCTCCTGCCGCAGTACTACACGGCCTGGGCACAGTATTTCGTGAAGTTCGTCCAGGCCTACCAGGCCCAGAACGTGCCGATCTGGGCCGTCACTATGCAGAACGAGCCGCACTACGAGCCGGGCAGTTATCCGGGGATGCGGCTCGAACCCGCCGACGAGGCCACTCTGGCCAAGACGTATCTGGCTCCCGCCCTCAAGGCCGCCGGACTCGATACCAAGATCATCGTCTGGGATCACAACTGGGACCAACCGAATTACCCGATCACAGTGCTCAACGATGCCGCGACTAGAGCGGCTGTCGATGGCACGGCGTTCCATTGCTATGCGGGCAACTTCTTCGCCCAGGGACTCGTGCACGACGCCTATCCGAATATGAACCTGTACGAGACCGAATGCAGCAGTTTCACATCGCCCGGTTTCGGCGCAGGCTTCGAGAGCGACATGTCGGACCTGATCATCGGGTCGATCCGCTACTGGGCCAAGACAGTCATCAAGTGGCCGCTCGCAACGAACACCACCAATGGCCCCAACACGGGCGGGTGCGGAACCTGCATTGGGTTTGTGACAATCGACCCATCAGTAGCGGCAGGCTTCACCTACACGCGTGACTACTACTCCATCGGTCAGGTGAGTAAGTTCGTGCTGCCGGGGGCCTACCGGATTGCCTCGTCCGGGTTCACTTACCATGGCCTCGGGACCGTCGCATTCAAGAACCCGGATGGCTCGAAGGTGCTGGTCGTGAGCAACCCCTTCAACTACGACGCCTCCATCGCGGTTCATTGGGGCGACCGTGCCTTCGCATACTCCGTGCCCGCACAGTCGGCCGCGACATTCGCCTGGAACGGCACGCAGGAAGACGCCGCCGCTCCGGCCTCGCCGACCAACATGACGCAGAAGGTCAATTCGACGAAGGTCGACCTGAAGTGGGACTTCTCGCCGCTGGCCGACACGTACACCGTCAAGCGCTCGGACAAGGCCGGCGGCCCCTACACGGTAGTCGCGCCGGGGATCGGCCTGCCGGAGTACTTCGACACGACGGCGGTCTCGGGGACCAAGTACTACTATGTGGTCAGCGCCATGAACAAGCTGGGTGAGAGCGCGAACTCGGCCGAGGCAACCGCGGCGCCGTAGGACAAAAAGGGGGTCATCTTGTACCAGGACAACTCTGGTCAAGCGCTCGGGTGGGTGCTGATCTCGCTCGTCGTCAGCTGGGTGATCATCTACACGGCGGTTCGGGCGGCCGTCGGGCACGCGTTGGACCGCTCGAAGCCCCGCTTGGTCGCCCAGGCGTATATGACCCCCGAAGGAGTCCAGTTCGTCGTCTCCAACGTCGGCACCGGGGGAGCCCTCGATCTCTCAGTCCGCTGGTCCGGCAGACCGGCAGGCGAGGCGCTGGCCCGAATCCCGCTGCTCGGCCGGAATGGCACGCTCCAGTGGATCCTGGCCGCCGAACCAATGCCGAACGACACGCAGTCGGTCGGCAGGCTCGTTGCGGAGTGGAGCACCGGCCTCGATCCATCATCCGCCCGAGAATCCGTCGTTCTGGCAGTGCTCGTGCCCTCGCGACTTGTCCCACCGAAATAGTCGAGGGCGCGCAGGTGGGCTACGATGCTAGTGGGCCAAGAGGCCCCGCCAAGACGCCATAGGAAAAGTGAGGCAAATCATGGGCGACAAGACACCCAAGCGACCGCCGAAGGTCAAGAAGCCGAAGCCGGCGACACAGCCGCCGACCAAGGGCGCCTAGTGCCGGCCGCGCCAGACCGCCGTTTCAAGCGACGTCAGATCGACCTTACGGAAGGCGGCAAGCTCGCCCTTCGCGGCGATGGGTCGATAGTTCAGACGGATGCCGCGGGCGACACTACAGGCACGTGGGCCACTGATGACCCTGAATGGGCCCGCCGCGCGATCCGGTTCGGCCTGCGGCCTCGGCCCACGACCACAGTCCCGCAGGCCCCTCGCGTCAGCGAGCCGAGGCCTCAAGTCGGATAGACACGGACCCGGATGCGCGGCATCGCCGCCGGCTCGATACGATCCACGTCTGATTGCTTGTGAATCTGAACGCCGGAGGCCCGATGCTCGCGCCCATCCGTCCCGCGGTCTTTGTCGGTGCGCGGCTGCTCGATGGGCGTTCGCCTGAGGCTGTGGCCGATGGCGTTCTCGTCACCGATGTCCGGGGCCGCATTGTCGCCGCTGGGTCTGCCGCCTCCGCGGCCGCCGCGGCGCCCAAAGATGCGCAGCGCATCGATGTCACCGGACTGACTGTTCTGCCGGGCATCGTTGACTGCCACGTGCAACTAAGCCTCCGCCTCGAGCCCGTGGCGGAGCAGACGCAACGCTCGGCGACAGACCTGGTGGTACGCGCCCTCGAGTCGGGCCGCGACTTCCTGGAGGCGGGCGTCACCACGGTCCGCGACGCGGGTTACACCCCGTCGGGCATCAAGCGGGCATTTGCCTCAGGCGCATTCCCGGGCCCGCGGACCCAGGTCAGCTGCACGCCGCTCTCCCAGACCGGCGGCCACGGCGATGGCTGGACACCGTCTGGTGCCGTTCTCGAAACGGAGGCCAGCGATCTACCGCCCGGCATCGCCGATGGCGTCGACGCGGTGCGACGCGCCGCCCGGCTCCAGATACGCGCCGGTGCCGACTGGATCAAGGTCATGGCAAGCGGCGGCGTCCTGTCAGCCGCCGACTCTCCGGACGCCAGCCAGTTCACGATCGACGAGATCCGGGCCATCGTCGAGGAGGCGAAGGCGGCCGGCATAAGGGGCACTCTCGCGCACGCCGAGGGAACGGTGGGTATCAAGAACGCTCTGCGAGCCGGCATCACCAGCATCGAGCACGGCGACCTGATCGACGACGAAGGAATCGATCTCATGCTCGAACTCGATGTCCCGCTCGTGCCGACGTTCAACATCAACTTCGCCCTGATGGACGAGGGTAGGGTTTCGCGCGGCGAAGTCCCGCCCTGGGCGATCGAGAAGATGCGCTACCTCTTCGACCGGCAGCAGGCCAACTTCCGCCATGCGGTGGAGCGGGGCGTCAGGGTTGTCATGGGTACGGACAGCTTCAGCGGAATGTACCCGCCGGCCGAACTGGCCTACATGTCCGAGTTTGGCCTGGGCCCGTTCCGAGCCATCCGGGCTGCCACTTGTGACGCGGCTCGACTGTTGGGGCTGGCCGACTTGATCGGCACGCTGGAGCCAGGCAAGCAGGCCGACCTGATCGCCGTTTCCGGAGATCCACTCGCGGAGCCCGAGCTGTGGCGCGATCCGGCGCGGATCGTTTTGGTCATGCAGGGCGGGCGCATCGTGGCGGACCGGCGCGGGGCCTGAGACCGTGGTCTTTCACTGGGCCGCGAAATTGCTCGACGTCTGGCTGGCTCTGACGCGTCCGGTGCGGGCGTGGCTGGCCGGTCCGTTTCGATTTCGCGATCTGTGGCGTTCTCTCCCGGGCGACCTGTCGGGCCGCCTGGTTATGCGCGGCTGCGGCATACCGGCACCGACTCGCGAGCATGACGCGGGTGATGTGACGGCGGTGCTCGTCGAAGATGTCCGAGTGGCACGCTGGTTCAGGGCCCACCTGATGCCGGTCCAGGCGCAAACGCTCGGCCGCTACGTACTCTCCCGCGATCCGCTGCCGCCGGACACGCTGGCGCACGAGATCGAGCATATCCGTCAGTGGGAGCGCTTCGGGCCGTTCTACCTGCCGCTGTACTTTGGCTGGTCGGCAGTGGCGGTGCTGCGAGGCAAGCGGGCGTATTGGGACAATGGCTTCGAGGTCGCCGCTCGGAACCATGCCGACCGCGAGACAGGTGCTCTTCTCGAGGCGGGTCAATCCTGATTTGGCTTGCCGGCGGCGCTCGCGACGGTCCAGATCGAGGACCTTCGGCCCCTGGAGGAGCCAGATGGCCGCGCTTTCATGATCGCGTTGACTCCTCAGCAATAGTTGGTCAACAGAACTTGACACAGGCCATGCTTGGTCTTCGTTTGTCATAATACGAGCGGTGGAGAAGCGGATGACTGGCGCGCAAACAGCGGACACTACGACAAAGGATTGGTCCGCCATCGCCACTGAGCGGATGGGTTGGCTGTATGAAGAAGCGTGGGTATCCGTGTTTCGCTACGCGTTCATGCTGCTTCATCACCGCGAAGATGCCGAGGACGCGGCTTCGGAGGCGTTCGGCCCTTGCGGTTGCGATAGTCGCGGTCTTGTCAGCCGCGGTCGGCGTCTCGTGGAGCATCCGCCAGAGTGGCGTAGCGCAAACCGCTAGCTTCGAGACTCCGCGGTCCTCGTCATCGACTGAACCATCGGCGACGAGCACGCCGACGGAGACAACTCAAGTTGTCAGCACGCACAGCCCAACAGCCGGGTCCAGGTGGCCCGTGGCCGCGCCGTGTGGGCAGGACCAAGGGACGTGCCTGTTCGCCGCAGACGGGAGCCTGTTCGCCGCAGACGCTGGGAGGAATGGGCAGATCAAAGCCTTTGACTCATCCGGCCGGATCCGTCCAGGATGGCCGATCGACGCCCCGTCGGGCGCCAACTACAGTGGCGGCGTGGGACACGGATGGCAGGTAGCTCTCGACGGCAGCCTGCTCGTGACCACCTCAACCGGCATCACCGATATCGACCAGTCGGGTCAGGTGCGCCCGGGCTGGCCCGTTGCGTTGGCTGAAGGTAACAGCCAGATCCTAGTGGAGCCGTCCGGCACGATCGCCGTCGTACGCGACAACCCGGCCGCAGACGAGGCGTGGGTCTATGCCCTAACGCTGGCTGGGAACGCGCCCGTGGTTTGGTCGACGCGCATGTCTGGAGACGTGTCGGACGCTACAGTGGCGCCCGATGGAACGATCTTCCTTGCCAGTGCCGACAGGGGAGGGGGGCTGGGCGGGACCAGGTTCGCCGTCAGTACCCTGGATTCGGACGGCAAGCTGATCGCCGGTTGGTCGACGTCGCTCTGGAACGCGATGGTTATGACCCCATCGGGCGACCTGGCCGTCGTGGCGTACGACTCGAGAGCGAACGCCGCCGGGACGGCGTATGACATCCTTCGAACCCATCTTTCGGTGCTGGATCGCACGGGTAACACGCCGGCTGGCTGGCCTCGGATTATCAATGGCCCTGCATCGGTTCCGGCGGTCGGTCCAGACGGAGCTATGTATCTGATCCAGGGTGAGACGGTCTCGACTGGGTCTGTGCTGGCGCTCGATCGCTCGGGTCAGGTAGAGCCCGGCTGGCCCGTTTCGCTGCCCGCTGGATATGCAGGTGTGGCGGGTGACCGGACGAGTGGTCGCCTCAACGTGTCGCTTCCCCCGATCGTTGCAAACGGTCTCGTCTATGTCGCGGCATCGTCCCAGACCTCGGGCCGGAGCCTGGTATCGGCCTTCAGAGTCTCCGGCAGCGATCACACGGGATGGGCATACCAGGTGCCCACAGACAGCCAGTTCACGGGACCGATGTGGACGCCGGTCTTTGCCTCTCCGGCCGGGGTCCTCTACGTTCTTGAACAAACGAGTCCATCGAGTGGGGCGGTTGTTGCTCTCGGGACAGACGGCCGGACACTCCCGGGTTGGCCGTATGTCTTTTCTCCGGGGCCTGGCGGGCTGACGTTCCTGGCGGATGGAGGCGTCGGTATCTACTCGATGGACTTCGCTACGCGACTCACGGCCAGCGGATCGCCTGCGTCCTAGGTCAGCTCCCCGGCAACCACACATCGCATGCATACGGGCGTGGCGTCAACTACTGCAATACTAGAGGTGGTTGTAGTTGACGCCTACGCCGCCTGGCCGGGGGACTGCAGCCAGAGAGACAAGGAGGCTCTGGGTGCATATTTGCGCAAGGAAACGCATGGGAAGCGCGGTAGCGCTGGTTACGGCGGCTGCGCTTGCGCCGCTCGGAACCGTGCCGACCGCGAGTCGGAGTCGGCGGCCGGGCCCTCCGAGGACGAAACCCGACCAAGGACGTAGGATATCGGTGGGAGCCGCGCAAGCCCTGGCGCGCCCAGATCGTCGTTTCGAGGAAATCGCCCGATATGCCACTTCTCACCCAAGAAGCCGTTCTGAAGGCTCTATCGACCGTCCAGGAGCCTGAGTTGGGGGGCGATCTAGTCTCCCGGAACATGATCAAAGACGTGGTGATCGAAGGCACAAAGGTTTCGTTCACGATCGAGTTGACGACGCCGGCGTGCCCGCTCAAGGACGAGATTCAGGCTCGAGTGGAGGCGGCACTCCGGCCGATCGGTGCCGAACAGATCGATGTGGCGTGGGGCGCCACTGTTCGGCGGTCGAGTCAGACGACGCCCCAGATGCTGCCGGGCGTGAAGAACATAGTGGCCGTGGCGTCGGGCAAGGGCGGCGTTGGCAAGACGACGATCAGTGTCAATCTGGCCGTTGCTCTGGCTCAGGCGGGTGCGTCGGTCGGCCTGCTCGATGCCGACATCACCGGCCCGAACATCCCCATGATGATAGGCGCGGAGGGCCAGCCGGTGGCCAGCCCCGATGGCAAGATCACGCCAATCGAGGCCTACGGTGTCAAGGTCATGTCGATCCAGTTCTTCCTGCCCGAGGGCCAGCCCGTCGTTTGGCGCGGTCCGCTCGTCGGTGGCGCCATCCAGCAGTTTCTGCGCGACGTGGAGTGGGGCGATCTCGACTACCTCGTAGTGGACCTGCCGCCCGGCACCTCCGACGCGCAGTTGACCCTGGCCCAGTCGGTTCCTCTGACCGGCGCCGTGCTCGTGACAACTCCCCAGCAAGTGGCTCTGTCCGATGTGGCCAAGGCCCTGGCCATGTTCAAGCGCGTCAATGTGCCGATCCTGGGCCTCGTGGAGAACATGTCGGGTTCCGTCTGCGCCCATTGCGGCGAGGTGATGGACGTCTTCGGACGCGGCGGTGGCGAGCGCTTCGCGGCGGAGCAAGGCGTCGACTTCCTTGGAGCCGTGCCCCTCGACGTGACGGTCCGGCAAGGTGCCGACGTTGGTGTTCCGGCTGTGGCTCAAAATCAGCCCGGACCGGCAGCTGCGGCCCTCACCCACATCGCGCGAGCCGTGGCCGGCAAGGTCAGCGTTCAGGCAGCTCGCGAGCAGCCGGTTCTGACGATCTCGTAACCGGCGGCCGCTCCTTCCGAAGGCCCCTCGAGCGGCGTAACATCGGGATGTCCCGAAGAGGTCCCGATGCCCTGTCCCGAATGCGGCACTCCGACGATTCCAGGTGCACATTTCTGCCACAACTGTGGCAAGCGTCTGGAGGCGGCTACGGACGGCCTGAAGGTTGGCGATCGTCGTGTCGTCACGGCGCTGTTCGCCGATCTGGTGGGCTACACGAAGCTAGTGGACGAGCTTGATCCGGAGGAAGTTCGGGCTCGCGTCGATGGCGCCCTGACCATCCTCGGCCAGGCCGTTTCCCATTTCGGTGGGTCCCTCGAGAAGTTCATCGGCGACGCCGTGTTGGTCGTGTTTGGGGTGCCTGCCGCCCACGACGATGACGCCTTGCGGGCCTGCTTGTGTGCGCTCGAAATGCAATCGTCTCTGTCACGTTACGTGGCCGGCGACCAGCCCATGGAGTTGCGCATCGGCATTGCGACGGGCGAAGTCGTGGCCGCGCTCAGGGACGTGGCCGGTAACCGGTCCGTGGCCCTGACCGGGGATTCCATGACCACGGCCGCGCGTCTGCAGCAACTCGCCGAACCCAACGAGATTCTCCTGGACCAGGCCACGGTGCTGGCCGCGGAGCCGCGCATAGGTGTTGACCACCTCGGCGAACGACTTCTGCGCGGCCAAAGCCGGCCGGTGCCGGTCGCCCTCCTTGTGGGCGAGCGGCGAGTCGTGAGCCACGCTCCGCGCCGCGCCGTGCCTCTGGTTGGCCGAGACGCGGAGAAGGCTCGTCT
>JAYVMQ010000221.1:0-5639 GCA_043758855.1 Chloroflexota bacterium | reverse complement strand
CCTGGAAGCCGACGAGGAGGCCGCGACCCAGGCCCTGCTCGTGGATACGTCGCGCGACGCGGAGGCCCTGGCCGAGGCCGGGATCCGCTTCGTCGACGTCCACCATCAGGGCTGCGCTCAGCGCAGCCCTGATGAAGCCGGCCGGGTCCGCGTCACCTATGAAGCCCTGCTCGGGCAGCCGTGGCGCAACCGCAAGGGCGAGGTGCGGCCCCTGGGGGCGGACGATATTCTGGTGGTCAGCCCCTACAACATGCACGTGAACCTGTTGCAGTCCGCACTCCCGGCGGGCGCCCGGGTCGGCACGGTAGACAAGTTCCAGGGCCAGGAGGCGCCCGTTTCGATCTACTCCATGACCACTTCCGGGCCGGAGGAGGCGCCCCGCGGAATGGAGTTCCTATACAGCCTCAACCGCCTCAACGTAGCCACGTCGCGCGCTCGCTGCCTGGCAGCGGTCGTCGCCAGCCCGGCCCTGATCTGCGTCCGGGCCCGCACGCCCCGCCAGATGCGGCTCGCCAACGCCCTCTGCCGCTTTGTGGAGTTGGCCTCGCCAGCGGCAGGGGTCCACGCGCCCGATCGCTGATCGCCGGCGGCGGCAGTGGGTCTAAGCTAACGCTAGAACCGGTCCGCCCCTGGGGCGAACCGCAAGCCAATAGGAGACGTGACGTTGCAGTACCGCAGGCTTGGCAAGACCGGTCGTGAAGTCAGCGCGATCGGCTTCGGCGGTTGGGCTATCGGCGCCGACTGGGGAATCGTCGATGACGCCGAGAGTCTTCGGGCGCTCCACGCCGCCGCAGACGCCGGCGTCACTCTGATCGACACGGCCGACGTCTATGGCGACGGTCGGAGCGAGAAGGTGATCGGGCAATTCCTGCGCGAGCGAAGCGGGGAGCGCTTCTTCGTCGCCACGAAGATGGGCCGTCGCGTGCCCCTCGACCTGGCCCAGTACAAGCCCGGAGCCTTTCGCTCGTGGGTGGATCGAAGCCGGGACAACCTGCGCGTGGATCACCTGGACCTCGTCCAGCTCCACTGCCTGCCAACCGACGTTTACTACCGCCCGGAGATCTTCGCCGCCCTCGATGACCTGGTGGCCGCCGGTGCGATCGCCAACTACGGCGTCAGCGTCGAGCGTGTAGAGGAAGGGCTCAAGGCGATCGAGTATCCGGGCGTGGCCTCGGTCCAGATCGTCTTCAACATGCTCCGGCAACGGCCCGCCGACTACTTCCTCGCCGAGGCGAAGCGCCGGGGCGTGGGTGTTCTTGCCCGAGTTCCGCTCGCATCCGGCCTGCTTACCGGCAAGATGACCAAGCAGACGGCCTTCGATGCCGCCGACCACCGATCCTACAACCGTCACGGCGAAGCCTTCGACGTGGGCGAGACGTTCGCGGGCGTGGACTACGACGCCGGTCTGGCGTTCGTGGAGGAGCTGCGAGGCCTAGTGCCCGGCGGTGCCACGATGGTGCAGATGGCGTTGCGCTGGATCCTCATGTTCGACGGCGTGACGGCCGCGATTCCTGGCGCGAAGTCGCCTGAGCAGGCCACGGCGAATGCTGCCGCCGCCGACCTGGCGGCGATTCCGCCTGCCACGCTCGAACACATCCGGGTCATGTACGGGGAGCGCATCAAGCCCCTCGTTCACCAGCGCTGGTAGACCAGAGCCGCCCGAGGCAGGCCGCCGCGCGGCGGGACCCAGTTTCGCCGCGCTTAGTTGTGTGGCAACCGACCGTAAAGCTCGCGGTATGTGGCGGAGACCTCCGCGTAGAGCTTGACGTTGGCCGGTTGGGGCTCCATCAGGCGAGTGTGAGCAGGCAGCGGCGGAACTCCCTGCGCGGTGGAAGGAATGACGCCTGCGGCCACCGCACCCAAGACTGCCGCGCCCCTGGCAGAAGCGTGCTCCGTGGCGCCGAGCGCGACCGGCATATTGAGGACGTCGGCGAGAATCTGCTGCCACAGGCGGTTCACGCCGCCGCCGGCCACGACCCCGGCCTCGGCCTTGACACCCAGGCCGCGCATCAGGTCGAGCCCCTCGCCGAGGGCGTAGGCGACTCCCTCAAGAACGGCCCGCGTCACCTCGGCGGGCCCGTGGCCGATCCGCAGTCCAACCAGGGCGCCGCGCGCGGCGGGGTCGAAGTGCGGTGTCCGCTCGCCTCTCAGATAAGGTAGGAAGAGCAATCCGTTGCTGCCGGCCGGAACCTTGGCCGCCGCAGCCAGAAGCTCGCGTGCGCCGTTGGGATCGTCGGGGCGTAGCAAACGGACGGCCCAGTCGAGCGATGCGGCCGCCGACAGGATCGCGGCCATGACGCACCATTGGCCGGGCACGACGTGGGCTAGGGCGTGGAGTCGACCCTCCGGGTCTACCTTAGGCGCTGCCAGCGGCGCCAGGACCTGGCCACCCGTACCGAGGGAGATGAGGACCGTCCCCTCTGCGTCTTCCTCGCGGGCCAGGCCCAGGCCAAGCGCCGCGGCCGGCGCGTCCGCTCCGCCGACGGCCACCACGATGCCGGCCGGCAGGCCGAGGGCTCGGGCCGCATCGTCTCGAAGCACGCCGGCAGGCGTCTCCGATTCGAAGAGCGGCGCAAGTTTGTTGCGATCGATCTCCAAACGGTCGCAAATATCGTCGGACCAGACTCGAGCGCTCAGATCAAAGAGCAATGTGGCCGATGCGTCGGATACGTCGCCCGCGACTTCGCCGGTAAGGTGCGTTCGCAGGGCGTCCTTGGGCTGGACTATCCAGCGCGCGTTGGCCATGATTTCGGGCTCATTGCGGGCGACCCACATTATTTTTGGAGCCGTGAAGCTGACGTTGGAGCGGTTGCCGGTGCGGGCAACCAACTCGTCGCGCGGGATCCTCTTCTCGATCTCGGCGGCCTCTGCCTCAGCCCGTCCGTCCGACCACATGAGGGCGGGTCGAAGCGCCACGCCTTTGTCGTCGAGGAAAACCGCGCCATGCATCTGGCCTGTCAGACCCAGGGCGATCACGCTTGCGCCTCGGAGTGCGGGTCGCGCCAGAAGATCTGACATGGCCAGCCTCAGGGCGTCCCACCAGCGGTCGGGGTTCTGCTCGGCGTAGCCCGCCCCTCGAGACTCGGTGGCGTAGGACGCCATGGTCACGCCCAGACACTCGCCGGCTTCGTCGAGCGCCAGCAGCTTGATCCTCGACGATCCGAGGTCTATTCCGATTGAAACGCGCACCAATTCCTCCGACTCCGGCAGACGCGGGTTGAACCCCTCGACACTACATTAGCGCGCCGAACTCGTCCCAGGCCCCAATCTCGGCCCGACAAGCGTCGTGACACCCGTGCCCTCCTAGCAGCGTTGGAAGTAGGTCTCTGTCTCCCAGGGCGTGACCTCGCGGCGATAGGCCTCCCATTCCAGTGTCTTGGCCGAGTGGAAGAGTTCGATCAGCTCGCTACCCAGGGCGGCCGTGATGACGTCATCGTCTTCGAGGGCTACCAGAGCCTCTCCAAGCGATGCCGGCAGGGGCTTGGTCACGCTATGGCCGCTGCCGCCGAAACCATGCTCGAGCTCCTCAAGTGGCGGCCCCAACTCACAGCCGCGGTCGAGGCCGTCGAGGCCCGCCGCCAGCATGGCCGTGAAGGCCAGGTAAGGGTTGCAGCTCGGGTCGGGCAGGCGTAGCTCCAGGCGCGTTCCGAAGACTTCTCCCATGGCTGCCTGCTGGCGAATCGGCGTTGGGACGCGGATAAGTGCGCCGCGGCTGTGGCGGCCCCAGCTGCCTGCAACGGGCGCCTCGTAGCCGGGCACGAGCCTCTTGTAGGAGTTCACAACCGGGGCCACCAGGGCGCACATGCCCGGCGCATGTTCGAGCTGGCCCGCCAGGAATGCTTTGGCAATGCTCGAAAGGCCGTACGGATCCGCCGGGTCGTCGAAGACTGAGCGTCCGGCCCGATCCACCAGAACCTGGTGGGTGTGCATGCCCGAACCGGCCGCGTCGGAACGCGGTTTGGGCATGAACGTGGCCTGCATGCCACGCTCGCGGGCAAGCTCCTTGACCGCCGACTTGAGGGTGGTCACGGTGTCGGCCGCGACGAGGGCAGGCAGGAGCGGGAGGTCCAGTTCGAACTGGCCGCTCGCCACCTCATGGTGGCTCGACTCTATGCGGATGCCCAGCGTCTCGAGGCTGGAGACGATCTCCAGCTCCACCTGGCGGGACCGGCCGCGGCTGCGCTCGAAATAGCTGCTGGGATCGTCGGCCAGAGGGCTGATGCCATCCGCGGGGAAGAGGAAGAACTCGATCTCGGGGGCTACAAGATAGCCCAGCCCGGCGGACTCGGCCTGATCAAGGAGGGAGCGCAAGGCGCGCCGCCCGTCGCCCGGATAGGGTTCGCCGGTGGGCTTGAGGACCTCGCAAATAAGCCGCGCGCACGGGACCCCGGCCGGCTCCATGATCGAGAAGGTCGTGGGGTCCGGGCGGAGATACATGTCCGACTCGACCTGGCGGGCGAGGCCCTCGATGGCTGAGCCGTCGAACCACTCACCGTCGGCAAGAACCGCCTGCATGCGGCGGGCCGGAATGACCACGGTCTTGACCGCGCCCGTCACGTCGGCGAACTGCAGCTCCACCTGCTGCACACCCGCCTCGCGGATAGCAGCCAGGACTCGCTCGGCTGCCTGGCGGTCGACTTCGTCGGTCGACCCGGTCCGGGCTCCCGCGCCTCGGCTGCTGGTGGGGCCGAGTGGGCTTGGGTCGGCCGATCCCTTGTCTGGCGTGTGTCCGGTCCTGTGAGGCATGTCGTCCCTACTAGTGGGCATGGCCGATGACGTAAGCCAGCACTACGATGAACACGCTGGCGGTTAGGAAGGCTGCGCTGATTGCGAAGATGAGCAGAACCAGGCGGAGGTCAGAGTTGGCAGGTGCGGCGATGGTCGCCTCATCGCCAAAGATGAACTGCGATAGGGGCAGATCGCGCCAGTGCTCCAGGTCGGAGCGCAGTGAGGCGGCGTCCTCGTAGCGTTCGTCCGGAGACCTTCGCACAGCCTTCCGAACGATGCCATCGATTGGCGGCGGGACCGCCGAGTTCAGCTCGTGGAGGGGCGGCACGGTCGCGTTGATGTGCTGGCTCATTACGGATAAGGCGTTGTCGCCCTCCCAGGGCACGCGCCCGGCAAGCATCTCGTAGAGCATGACACCGATGGCATACACGTCCGTCCGGGCATCGCCCCGTTTGCCCTGGATCTGCTCGGGCGACATATAATCCGGTGTTCCCAGGGCCGTGGAAAACCAGCGCCATGTCAGGCGCCGTGCGCCCGCCATCAAGGCCACCCCGAAGTCCGTTACGACGAGGCGGCCGTCGGGAGTCACCAGCACGTTTTCAGGCTTGAGGTCGCGATGGACGACGCCCTGGGAGTGGGCGTATGCCATTGCCGCGGCCAGCTGCTGCCCAAAGTCCACGGCCTTTTCCACCGACAGCTTCTTCTCGCGACTGAGCGTGGCTCGGAGCGTCTCCCCTTCGACATATTCCATGACCATATACGGCCGGCTGCGGTTGTCGGTGAACTCGATGGGGCGCTGGATGCCGGGGTGGTGGAGGTGGCGGGCGATGTCCAGCTCGCGGCGGAAGCGGTCGAATGTGGCCACGTCGCCCATGATCGACTCGTGGGGGCACTTCAAGACGACCTTTTGG
>JAYVMQ010000220.1:0-6960 GCA_043758855.1 Chloroflexota bacterium | reverse complement strand
GCCGCCCAGCACTCGAAGTCGCTCGAAGCGTGGTTCACCCACGTCGCGGGTCTGAAGGTCGTCATGCCGGCGACACCCGCTGACGCGAAGGGCCTCCTCAGCGCCGCGATCCGGGACGACGACCCGGTCATGTTCATCGAGCACAAGCTCCTCTACCGCACGAAAGGGCCGGTGCCCGATGGCGAGCACATCGTCCCGCTCGGGAAGGCCGACGTGAAGCGGGAGGGGGGCGACCTCACGATCGTGACCTGGTCGCGCGAGGTGCTGTTCGCGCTCGAGGCCGCAGCGCAGCTCGCCCTTGACGGGGTAGAGGCGGAGGTCATCGACCTGCGCTCGCTCGTGCCGCTCGACAGGGAGGCGATCCTCGCGAGCGTGCGCAAGACGCGGCGGCTGCTCGTGGTCCACGAGGCGATCAAGCGCGGCGGCTACGGCGGCGAGATAGCCGCGCTCGTCGCCGAGGAGGCGTTCGACGATCTCGACGCCCCGCCGCGGCGCCTTGCCGGGGCCGAGACGCCGATCCCCTACGCGGCGCATCTCGAGCGCGGCGTCATTCCGCAGGTCGAGGATATCGTCCGCGTCGCGAAGGAGCTCGTCGGGTGAGCGTGACGGCGGTCATCCTGCCGAAACTCGGCTTGACCATGGACGAGGGCAAGCTCGTGGCGTGGCTGAAGAATGAGGGCGACCGCATCGAGGCTGGTGAGATCCTCTTCGAGGTCGAGACCGACAAGGCCACGATGGAGGTCGAGTCGCCCGTCGCCGGCTACGTCCGCAGGCTGCTCGTCGCGGCGGGAGAGACGGTTCCGGTCACGCAGGTCATCGCGCTCATCACGACGACCGCCGACGAGGAGGTGGCCGAAGCTCCGGCGGCGGTCACAACGGACCCATCGGCGCCTGTCGACGTGCCGATCCCTCCTCTGGTGCCGACCCGGCCGGTGGAAAACCGGGTCGTCGCGAGCCCAGCAGCCCGCAAGCGGGCTCAGGAGCTCGGGGTGGACCTCGCCGGGGTTCGCCCCTTAAAGGGCGGCCGGATCTCGGTCGAGGATGTCGAGGCCGCGCAAGCGACCGCGCATGCCCCGTCGGCGAACGTCGCCACCCGCGCGCCGCTGTCGCGGATGCGTCGAGCGATCGCCGAACGGATGACCCACTCATTCCGCGACGTCCCCCAGTTCTCGGTTTCGTGCGATGTCGACATGACGGCCGCAAACGAGACGCGGACCGCCGCCGGGGTGTCCTACGCCGACGTGCTCATCCTGGCGGCGGCGCGCACCCTGCGCGACCATCCGCGACTCGTGATGCGCTACGACGCGGAGGGGCTGATCCCGGCGGACGGCATCCACCTCGGCATCGCGGTCGCGCTCGAGGATGGCTTGCTCGTACCGGTGCTGCGCGATGCCGACACGAAGGATCTCGCGCTGATCTCCCGCGAGCGTGCGGCGCTCCAGGAGGGCGCCCGTGCCGGGAAGCTCCCCGTGGAGGCACTCGTTGGTGCCGTCTTTACGATCTCCAACCTCGGCCAGCATGGCGTTGATCGGTTCACCGCGATCGTCAATCCTCCCGAGGCGGCGATCCTCGCGGTCGGGCGCGTCCGCGACCAGGTCGTCGCCCGCGATGGCGCGGTGGTGGTTGCCCCCGTCGTCACGCTCACGCTATCGGTCGATCATCGGGTCGTTGACGGTGCACAGGCAGCGGCGTTTCTGGCCGACCTCACCGGCCGGCTCGAGCGCGGTGGACGATGACCGGTCCACAGTTCGCCGCGGTGCAGCCCGCTGTCCACCACCCCAAGGAAGCCGTCCATGGCCATTGAACCAGGAAACCGGGTCCAGATCGCGGCGTCCCACTGGAAGCCGCGCTTTGTCGCGAACGGGGTCGATCTGAACGACTTCGAGCGAGTCCTCGCCGCCACGACCGAGTGGGCCGACTGGGGTCCGAACTGGAAGGCGGTCGGCGACGCGCATCGGGCGCTCGGGGAGGAGGCGGCCACCCGCGGCCGTGACGTCACCGCCACCGAAGCGTTCCAGCGCGCCGCGTGGTCGTATCACCTCGGGAAGTTCCTGTGGTTCGAGGATCCGGACCTTCATCGCGAAATGGGCAACCTCGTGAACCGGACGTACGAGCGGGCGCTGCCGCACCTGGACCCGCCAGGCAAGCGCGTTGAAATCCCCTTCGAGGGCACCGTGATCCCGGGGATCCTGCGCCGTCCGAGCGGCATGGCGCGCCCGCCGGTCGTGCTCCTCGTGCCGGGTCTCGACTCGGTGAAGGAAGAGCTATTCGCGATGGAGGAGGACTTCCTCAAGCGCGGGATGGCCACGTTGGCGATCGATGGTCCGGGGCAGGGCGAGAGTGCGCCGCGGTTCCCGATCCGCGCCGACTGGTCGAGCGTCGTCACGCCGATCATCGATGCGCTCGCGGCTCGTTCCGATATCGACGCCGGTCGAATCGGCCTCATGGGGATTAGCATGGGCGGGATCTATGGTCCGCTGGCCGCAGCGAAGGAGAAGCGAGTGCGGGCGCTGATCGCGCTCGCTGGCCCGTACGACCTGTCCGAGTGCTGGGCGGCCCTGAACGCGCTTACAAAGGGTGGCTACGTCTTCTACACCAAGTCGAAGGATGAGGCCGAGGCGTTCGAGCGCTCCAAGGGCCTCGCGCTGCATGGTGTGCTCGCGAAGGTCGAGCAGCCGCTGCTCGTCATCCACGGCGCGAAGGACCGGCTGTTCCCCCCGGAGCAGGCCGAGCGGATCGCCCGTGAAGCGCCGAACGCCACGCTGCTCATGTATCCCGACGGCAACCACGTGTGCAACAACATCGCGTACAAGTACCGCCCGGCCATGACCGACTGGATGAGCGAGCGGCTCCGGTGACGTCCGCCCAGATGGAATCGATCGATCCGGCGACCGAGACGGTCCTCGCGCGCTTCGCGGTCCACGCGCCGGACGAGATCGAAACCGCGATCGCCGAGGCCGATGCCGCGCAGCACGAATGGCGCCGTCGCTCGTTCGACGAGCGCGGTCGGGCGATGCGCCGCCTCGCGATGCATTTGCGGGCGCGACGCGACCACTACGCTCGCCTGATCACGCTGGAGATGGGCAAACCGATCACCGAGGCGCTCGCGGAGATCGACAAATGCGCCTGGACCTGCGACTTCTACGCGGAGCACACGGCCCGCTTTCTCGGTGACGAGGTCGTGGCGACGAACGCGAGCCGGAGCCTCGTGGCCTACGAGCCGCTCGGAATCGTGCTCGCGATCATGCCCTGGAACTACCCGTTCTGGCAGGTCCTGCGGTTCGCCGCGCCGGCGGTCATGGCCGGCAATGGCGTGCTGCTGAAGCACGCCTCGAACATTCCGCAGTGCGCGCTCGCGATCGAGTCCGCGTTCGAGGAGGCAGGCTTCCCGAGGGGCCTTTTCCGCACCCTGCTGCTCGCGGGCGCAGCCGTCGAGCCCGTCATCCGCGATCGCCGGGTGCGCGCCGTTACTCTCACCGGGAGCTCCGAGACCGGGGCGCGCGTGGCGGCCGTCGCGGGAGCCGCACTCAAGAAGGCGGTGCTCGAACTCGGCGGCTCGGACCCGTTCATCGTCCTCGCCGACGCCGATGTGCCGGTCGCCGCGGCGACAGCCGCCCGCGCCCGTAACCAGAACACTGGTCAGTCGTGCATTGCGGCGAAGCGCTTCCTTGTTGCTGACGCAGTCGCCGACGAGTTCGAGGAGCGCTTTGCGCGGGCCGTCGGAGCGCTGCGAGTCGGCGACCCGCACGATCCGGCGACCCAGATCGGCCCGCTCGCGCGCGCCGATCTTCGCGACACGCTCGAGCGGCAGGTCGAGGAGTCGGTGCACCAGGGCGCCCGGGTACTCATCGGCGGGACGCGCCGGAGCGGTCCCGGCTTCTTCTACGAGCCGACGGTCCTGGCCGGCGTCCGCGATGGCATGCCCGTCCTGGCGGAGGAGACCTTCGGTCCGGTAGCCGCCGTGCGGCGCGTCGTCGATGCGGAGGAGGCGGTCCTGATCGCAAACGGATCCGAATATGGCCTCGGGGCGAGCATCTGGACCGCCGATACCTCGGGCGGTGAGGCGCTGGCCCGGACGATCGAGTCCGGCGCGGTGTTCATCAATGGGATGGTCGCATCCGACCCACGCCTGCCGTTCGGCGGAGTGAAGCGGAGCGGATACGGGCGCGAGCTCGGCCCGTTCGGGATTCGCGAGTTCACGAATATCCAGACGATCTGGATCGGACCCGCGCAGGACCCGGCGACCACGTCCGCGGAGTAGCGCGCGGGCTGCCGGGTGCCTCCTCCGCTCGTCCCGAGCGTCAGCGCCTGGCCCAGTAGTCGTCGCCAGCCTTGCTCGCCGCTGCCGCCTCGGGCGTCTCGAACCCCGGCGCCATTGACGCCGAGTTCCCGGCCAGCACCTGGTGATGCTCGATGTTGAGCAGTCGCAGCCAGCTCTGCTGGCCCATCGTCAGCGTGATGAAGTATCCGAGCTCGACCAGCTCGGGATCGGTGAAGTGGTGGTGCAGCCGCCCCCAGAACGCATCATCGGGGTCAAGTCGCCAGGTGATCGCCTCGGCATAGGCCAAGGCCGCCTTCTGTCGGTCGTCGTATGCATCCGAGGTCTCGAAGTTGAGCAGCTGGTCGTACTTGCCCTCGGTCAGCCCCTGTGATGCGGCCTGCACCGAACGCTGGTTCCCGCAGTATTCGCATTTGACCGAACGGGATACGTAGACCCGGCATAGCTCCTTGATCGTGTGATCGCAGACACCTTCGCGAAAGATGGCCTGCCAGGCGTTCGCGAACGACCAGAACACGGCCGGCACGTGCGCTCGGATCGCCTGGCTCTCAGGGCGCGGCGTGCCGACACGGGCACAGCGGTCCAGCTCGGCGCGCATAGCCTCGTCAACCCTTTCCGGAGGGACGAAGCTGATCCGTTGCCTGCCTGCCATGTCTGCCTCCTCGTACGGGGTCGCAGAACAATCGATTGCGCGCAAGCAGGAGTATACCCCGGCTGCAAGGGCACCCCGCCGGTCTACCTCCAGCCGGGCGATGTCGTCGAGGTCGAGGTCGATCGAGTCGGCAGGATTCGCAATCCGGTGGTCGCGCCAGCGGCCTGAGAAGACGTACCGACCTCAGGCGGCATCTGCGGAGCCCTGGCCTCGGCGGCGCGGCGGCGTCACCCTACTCGTCGGACTGCGGCCCCGACGTGCGGATCGTCTCGGAGACACCGTCGGCGTACGCGGCGAAGTTCTCGGCGAACATCGCGGCGAGCCGGCGGGCGGCCCGATCGTAGGCGTCGGGATCCGACCAGGTGGAGCGTGGCTGGAGGAAGGCTGCCGGGACATCCGGACAGGCGACCGGGACGGCCACCCGGAAGATCGGGTCCTCGACCGTCTCGACCTCGTCGAGCAGGCCGTTGAGGGCCGCCCGGACCATCGCCCGGGTATGGTTGATGTTCATCCGCTCGCCGGTGCCGTACGGGCCGCCGGTCCAACCAGTGTTGACCAGCCAGACCGGCACGTCCCACCTGGCCAGTCGCTCGACGAGCATGGCCGCGTAGACGCCCGGGTGGCGCGGCAGGAACGGCGCCCCGAAGCAGGCGCTGAAGGTGGCCTTCGGTTCCTTCACCCCGATCTCCGTGCCGGCCAGCTTGGCGGTGTAGCCGCTGATGAAGTGGTAGGCGGCCTGGTCGTGGCTGAGTCGGCTGATCGGCGGCATGACGCCGAACGCGTCGGCCGTCAGGAGGACCACGTTGCGTGGCTGGCCAGCGATCCCGGTCGGGTCCGCGTTGCCGATGAAGTGGAGCGGGTAGGCGCCCCGGGTGTTCTCGGTGAAACGGTCCGAGTCGAGGTCGAGCTCGCGCGTCCGTGGATCGAGGTCGACGTTCTCCAGGATCGTCCCGAAGCGCTTCGTCGTCTGGAAGATGTCCGGTTCATACATGGGCGAGAGGCGGATCGTCTTGGCGTAGCAGCCACCCTCGAAGTTGAACACCCCATCGTCGCCCCAGCCGTGCTCGTCGTCCCCGATCAGGCTCCGGAGCGGGTCCGCGGAGAGGGTCGTCTTGCCCGTCCCGCTCAGGCCGAAGAACACGACCGAGTCGCCCGCCGCGCCGACGTTGACCGCCGCGTGCATGGGCAGGACGCCCTCGTCGGGCATCAGGTAGTTCATCACCGTGAACGCGGATTTCTTGATCTCGCCGGCGAACTCGGTGCCGACGATGATCACCTCCATCCGCTGCAGGTGCACCAGGATCGCCGTCTCCGTCCGGGTGCCCTCGGTCGCTGGATCCGCCTTGAACGAGGGGGCGTCGATGATCGTGAAGTTGGGGGCAAAGCCGCGCAGCTGCTCGACCGTGGGCCGGCGGAACAGGTTCCGGGCGAAGATGCTCGCCCAAGCCGTCTCGGTGTAGACCCGCAGGCTGCGGCGGTGCTCCGGTGCCGCGCCGATGAAGCAGTCCTGGGCGTACAGCGGCTTGGCCGCGAGGTAGTCGACGAGCCGGGCGCGAAGCCGATCGTAGTGGGCCTCGCTGATCGGGTGGTTGACCGCGCCCCACCAGATCCGGTCCCGGCTCGATGGCTCATCGACGATGAACTTGTCCTGCGGGCTGCGACCGGTGTGCAGGCCCGTCCGGACGACGAGCGGACCGTCCGCGGCGATCATCCCCTCCCCTGCCTGGATGGCCGCTTCGTACAGTTCTGCCGTCGAGAGGTTGGCCCGGACCAACCGCCCGAGCGCTTGGGCCGGGACGGAAGCGGCCACGGTGGACGGCTTCGCGCGGGTTGTGGTCACGATCTCGACTCCCTGCGGCGGTTGGACACGGGCCTCATCGACCCGGCACCGATGGCGCATCGGTGCAATCGACCGGCCGCGCGTGCCTCGGCGGCGCCCACGGGCATCGCTGAGGAGTCGGCTTCCGCAGTCCGACGCATTGTACGTCGATGCGGCTGGAAATTGCAGCCGGGTTGCGAAGGGGTTGCG
>JAYVMQ010000219.1:0-6177 GCA_043758855.1 Chloroflexota bacterium | reverse complement strand
GTGGACAAGCCGAGCGCCATCAGTCGCCGGTCGCCGCGGCTCGCAACGACAAGCACGGCAAGGCACGCGGTGACGGCGACACTGCCTGTCAGCACGGACAATCCGGTCCACAGGTAGTCGAACTGCGCGGGAGGTATCCAGCCGATCTGACCACGTTGAGCGAACCCCAGAACTGCAAGCGGCAAGACCGCCAAGGAGGCCGACGCAACGGCTGCCGCGAACCCACGCCACTGGCGGGGGTCGATTAGCAGCAGGGCGATGAACTGGCCCGGCACCACCAGCAACGACAGAACGTGGAAATAGCCGACCACAACGAGGGATGCAGCGTAGCCCACCCACCAGCGCCGCCCGTTCCTCGTCAAACCCCGGAAAAGCAGGAGGGTGGAAACGGCAACTGCGGCCACCGCGAAGGCATAGGGTCGAGCTTCCTGGGCGTAGCGGGTAACCCCCGGGAGGGCAATCATGACGAACCCGGCAATGGCCGCTGCCCGAGATCCCGCGCCGTCCCCCGCCGTCTTCGAGGCTGCCCACACTGCGAGGGCCATTGCAGCCGCCGAAGGGAGGCGCAGGGCGGCCTCCGAGGCTCCGGCGATACCGATCCAAAAATGTAGGAGGGCGTAGTAGACGGCTTCGACCGCATTCGTGGAGCCAAGCGTCGTGCTCAGCATGCTGCCGAGCGGCTCCTGCGCATACCGCCAGGTGTGGCCCTCGTCGATCCAGAGCGATGGTCCTCCTATTCCGGCGAGGAACGTCAGGAAGGCCACCATTCCGAAGAATGCGGCGACGCCGGGCCGAAAATGTTGCCTTGCGACGATCAAGTGCGCTGACCTGACTATGTGTTCGTGGTCCCCACTCATCGCGCTAGAGTACCCCGCCAGCCCTCCATAACTTTCTCCCGCCAGGGCTCTGGCGGAGCCGGGGTCACCGTGAAGATCACGTTCTCGGAACCCAACTTCGACTGCACCTTCACCTTCGCAGGCAAACGAAGCTAAAGGAACCGGGCTGGAAGCAGATGTCGCCGCCGATTTCGTCGCCTGGAGTTCAGTAAGCTCGGCGAAGAGAAACGGCGGTCAAGGCTCATGAGACTGTCTCTGTCTGCACCTAACCACACCAACGTGGCGTGGGAATCAGGGAAATGGAGCGGGAGACGGGTCTCGAACCCGCGACATTCAGCTTGGAAGGCCTAAACCTCCCTGCGGTGTGGCGCCCCTCGTGGACGGCCGTGCATTTCGTGTCCAGTTATCGTGTCGTGATCGAGGCTATCTGCCCCATCAGAGCCACGGAGTTTCTCGGCAAACAGCCGTCGGATCGGCTAGCGTGGCATCGGTCGGTTCCCTGCTCCGAGGTGGCTCCATGTCGCTTTCGTTTCTGGCGGCCCCGGGCCTGAGCGAAGCCATCGATCTAGTCTTGATCGACGCCTTGGAGGACTGGGTTCAAGCCTGCCAGGTTGACCGGAACATCGAGGTTGTCTATCGCCCCACAACCAGGGACGAGCGCATCCGCCGCTTTCTGGAGGTCGTCCGCGAGCTGCTGGAAGAGGAACTGGCCGCGGTCGGCGACGTAATGAGGGACGCGGGTTTCGTCCCCTGGAACTTGAGCCTGGGGGACGCGCTGCTGAAGATGGAGCGGCATTGGCAGGCTCTCGGGGACGAGCGGCCAAACCTGGGGGACATCTGCTGGCTGGCCAGCACCAGTCTCGGCAAGAAGCGAGCGCAGAAGGCGGGCGCGAAGACCGTCTACTTCGCAGAGTACTCGGCGACACGTGCAGGCGGCCTCGCGTGCTTCCACGTCTATCAGGAGAGGACGACGGCATGGGGACGGCCCTGCATGGTTGCCTTCGGCATGAGTTATGTCGGAGGCGAGTGGATCGATCGCGCCGTTGTCGCAGGCGCGACGCTCCGCCGGTTGAACGACGGTTTCCCGCGATGGGTCGAGATCTTCAAAGTCGTCGATCCGGCAGCCGTAACCGCAGACGGGCCGATTCCGCTCGATGCCCTGGAGAGCCTGTCGGGCGGCATCGCGGCGGCGTCGCTCGCAGCCCTGACGGTGCCAGAGTGGCAGTTCGTCCCCGGGGAACCGATCCTGACGCTGCCACTGAGTCCGCTGGACACCCTCATCGCCGAGGTCAATTCGCGCGACAGGACCAAGGCCGATGAGGGGGCACAGCATCTCCGCGAACTGCCCCACGACATGCTCCAGTCGCTGGTTGATCGGCTGACTGAGGGCTGCGACGCGGCCACGGTCCGGGCAGTCGTCGCGGTCGGAGCCGCGGCTGTGCCAGTGCTGCTCGCTGCTGTCGAGGAGCATGGGCTTGGCTGGATGATCGGCGATGCACTGATCCGACTTAACGAGCGCGGCGCCATTCCCCTCTTCGTGCGAGAGCTGAAGACGCCCGGCTCTGCGCACAGGGAGATAGCCGCCAGGGCCCTCGGCGAGATGGGCGTGACTGAGGAGATCCCGCTTCTTAGGCCATTGCTTGGGGACGAGGACGCCGGCGTCGCCGCCGAGGCAGCCAGCACTCTGGGCATGCTGGGCGACACCGACTCCGTGACGGAGATCGTCAGGATCGCCCGCGAGAGCGACATCGAAAGCCGCACGTATGCCATCTACGGCCTGTCGTTGCTCGACCACCCCGTCGCCCGAGAGAAGCTGGTGGCATTGCTCTCGGATCCCGACCACTGGGTGCGCGAATCCGCCATTCGGGGAGTTGCCCGAGCCGGCGTCAAGGCTGCGGTTACCCAGCTCCTCGACATGTTCGACGGGGCGGACTACGACGAAAGGTACGAACTGCTCATGGCCCTGGCCCGGCTGCCGGTTCCGTCGTCCGTGCCGAAGCTTCGCCATATCGCCGACACGGGAGGCCCGCCCTTTGCCGAGCTTGCGGCCACGGCGCTCCTTGCGGCAGAGGCAGCCAAATGACCAAGTTCGACGATGTCGATTTCCACGACAGCGATGCCGTGGCCAAAGGCCAACCGGAAGAGAACGCCTTCACGCACATTGGCTTCATGTTTGTATGGCTGGTCCGGCACGACCTCGTTAGCGCCAGGACCTTCTCCGCGACGATGGCGCGCGAGATCGCGAGCGGAAGCATCCGGCCGAACGATCTGCGCGACCTCGTCGACGGACAGTTGCTCGGCTCGATGCTCAAGCGCGAAGGATCGGCTTTCCTGGCGGCCTATTACCCGTCCGACTATGGAGCCGACTTCGACGCCGAGTTCGGCGGCTTGCCCGACTACGGCGTCTCCGACGACCCCGAGCACCAAACGCAAATCGAACGACGGATCGACGCAGCCTACGAGCAGTGGCTCGCTGCCGGCCGGCCCGGACCGAACAGCCCGAAAGCGGTCTGGCAGCAGCCAAATCTCGCCGACATGGCGGCGAGTATCCAGCTTCCGGAAATCCAGCCACTTCCGCCGGGCTCCGGCGTCGATGACATCATGGCCGCCCTCTCACAATTCACCGGATCCAAGATCATCAGGGTCGATCAGATACCGCCAAACCAAGTAGACGAGGACCTAGAGGCGCTCGTCGCGATCGCTGTCGAAACGCCGATGCGGATGTCGTCGGCCAGTGCAAGTGGCTATGGCGACTCGACCTTGAATCGCACCCTGCGGACGCTCGGCGTTCGAGGGAAGGATGTGCACGTCATCAATGGTCTCGCCGAGCATGCCGATCCGTCTGTGGGTCCACCGAGTCCCCGGCGTAGACCGCGACCACCTCGCCGCGGAGTACCGGTCGTACGTGGAGGGTCGCGGTGGCCGCAAGTGGCGGGACCGCACGGTCGGCGACATCCCCGCTAGGACCGCTCCGTTCGCGCCCCGCGGCGTTCCCCCGGCGACCATGATCTGGTTCGCAGTGGATGAGTACGCCGTGAGTATCTCGGGCCATGCCGATAACCCGGACCTGGACTCAATGGCCATCCGCCTACGGGAGGCGCTACGCCGCTGACTCGGTGCTCGCTGGCCAGGCCTTCGAGCGCTGTAGCAGCCCTGACGGCGCCGTGAATCCGTCTTAGAGAAAGGCTGAGTGTCGCGCTGAGCACGAAATAGGATTTGGAGCGGGAGACGGGTCTCGAACCCGCGACATTCAGCTTGGAAGGCCTAAGCGTGTAAGCGCAGTAGGGTCCCTCGTGGAGGGGCGAGCGTAACGTGTCCAGTTATCGTGTCGTGGATCTTCGTTCTTTAGCGACCAGCCAGCACGTCCAGGCGCGATCTCGCGCCACGGATCAGGATCGCTCGCGCGTCGGGTTTGAACAGCCGGTGGCGAGCACTGCGAAAGCGTCCCGTAGGACCTCGGCCGCTTCTGCCGTTGGCAAACCTGACGCGTTCGCCAGCTGCACTGTCCAGATCGTCGCTCGCGCCGCGGACACTGCCGCCCGTGCCACCACCGACGCCCGCAACGCCAGCTGCGGCGTCGGCGCCGCCCCGGTCTCGCGACCGAACCTTTCGAGCAGAACGTCCGAGAGACTCTCTTCCCAGTCCACGAGGACCTCTGCGAGCCTGCCCGCCGCCACAGGATCCACCGAAGGCCCCGATTCCAAGATCGGACCTAGTCCCGAGCGGTCGGTCACTTCGACGAGTGCCTCGAAAATCGACGTGAGCGGCGTCTCGTCGACGGGTCTCTCCCGAATGGCGGACTCGACCGCTCGAAAGAAGGCCTCCACGTCGGGGAGCAGCAGATCCTCTTTGGACTCGAAGTAGCGGAAGAGTGTCCGCTCCGATACGTCGGCCTCGTCCGCGATCTGTTGGACGGTCGTTGCGGCGTAGCCCTGTGCGGCGAACAGACGGCGAGCCGCGACCTGAATCGCCTCGCTGGTCTGACGCTTCTTCCGCTCGCGACGCCCGAGGGCCTTCTCAACCATGACTGGATCATATCAGACAGTGGCATTACCAGCAACTGACAGTGTTGACAGATAAGCCGCACCTTCGTAGCATGGATAATGTCAGTTCTGCCACTTTATGAGGAAGCGCGGATGTTCATGTCGAACAACACCCCTACGAGACCCGCCACGCAAGGGTGGCCTCCGGATTCCAAGAGCGAGACCGTTGTGACCGCCCTATTGCGCAGGCTGCTGGCCCGACGCGAAGGCTCAACCGTGCTTGCCGTCTTGATGGCGCTCGTCTCTCTGCCATTTGTTGCCATCTCGCTGCAGGAGTATGCCTATACCAACTACCTGCGCGACGTAGCGCAGCTTGCGCCGTCCGATCCGGCGAGGTGGACGGCTGCTGCCGGAGCCGTCCTGTTTTCGGCCTTGATCGCCGGCTTCGTCGGCGGGCGTATCAGCCACAACCCCGCGGGCGCGCTGCTGACGTTCTTGCTGGCGTGGTGTCTGGCGATCGCGGCCGCCCCGATACTGCCGGCGGCGCTCGGACAACAGGTGGGCTTTGGCGGCCCAATATGTATCGATTCCTGTTGGGCGCCCATGAGCTCGGTGGACCCTTCGAACGGGGCAGTGGTGAGCTTCACTCTCTTCTGGTTGGCGCCGCTTTTCGAGCCTGCGGCCTTCCTTGCTCTCTTGCTCGGGTTCGCGCTCTGGTACTCGCTCATCGCTCGGTTTGGCCCGCGACGACTCCAGGCATCTGTCAGGCCGGTCGGTGATGCCTCCCTCCGCGAGCATCTCCCTGTGGCCGCTCCAGAATCAGCTCAGTCGTGTCTCGCGAGCGCAGTTTTCGCAGGCGTCTGGGTCAGGTTCGTCGCCCTGGCGATCGACGCAGCCATTCTTGGTCTGGTCGACTTGATGCTTTCCGAAACCCCAGCAGCGCCGCTGGTCATCGCGGTCGCCCTGCTCTACGCGCCCGGACTGTGGTGGGCTCTCGGAGCTACGCTAGGGCAGCTGATGGTCGGCGTGCGAGTGGTCAGGGCTGACGACCTAGGCGACATCACCTTCGCCATGACCATCGTTCGCTTCGTCGTATTCCTACTAGAGCTCGTCATCTTCCCATTCGTGACCGTGGGCTTCGTCTGGGCGGCTTTCGAGACGCGGAAGAGGGCCTGGCACGACATCGCAGCGGGGACTGCGGATTTCACTGGTTTTCGCCACCCGATTTCACGCGAATTCGCCACCTGATTTCGCCGGAATTGGCCGCGCGTTTCGCCGGAATTGGCCGCGCGTTTCACGGGTAATGGCCACCCCGCCTCGGAGATCGCCAGCAGCCCCGACGTGAGCTCGTCAGACAC
>JAYVMQ010000218.1:0-5049 GCA_043758855.1 Chloroflexota bacterium | reverse complement strand
TGCGGCCGTCCGGCTCGCCCAGCATAGTGACGCTAATGAACTCGTCCGGAGCAACGGACGAGAGGTCGCAGGTGCCGTGCTGGATCTTAAGGTCCTCAGCCACCTGCAGGCTGGTCTTGAGACCGATGGCAAGGTCGTTGGTTACGTTGTTGCCGCCCACCGGCAGGACGGCCGTCTTGAACGGCGAACCATCGAGGAAGAGGGCCAGATCGATTGTGCCGGCGCCAATGTCAGCCACAGCCACGCCCAGGTCGCGCTCGGTTTCCGAGAGGACCGTCTCAGCCGAGGCTAGAGAATTGGCAACCAGCTCGTCGATCTTGACGTTGGAGGCCTGGACACACTTGGCCAGGTTCCGGACGGCCGTAGCCGCAGCGGTCACGATATGGGTCTCGATCTCGAGGCGAATAGCGCTCATTCCGAGCGGATCCTTCACGCCCTCCTGGCCGTCGACGATGAAGCCGCGCGGCAGGACATGGAGGACTTCGCGGTTCGACGGAATCGAGACAGCCCGGGCCACTTCCAGGGCGCGGCCGATGTCCTCGCGAGTGACTTCGCGCTGATGGCCGCTCACGGCCACGGCGCCGCGCGAATTCTGGCTCTCGACGTGCTGTCCGCCGACGCCCACGAACGCCCGGTCGATCTGGTAGCCCGAGAGCCGCTCCGCATGATCTACCGCGCCGGTGATTGAACGGACGGTCTGGTCGATGTTGACCACGACTGCCTTCTTCAGGCCGCTGGCGGGCACGGAGCCCTTACCAACGATGGTCAGGCTGCCGTCACGCGCCACCTCTCCGATGAGCGCGCATATCTTGCTGGTGCCGACATCGATTCCGACGAGAACCGCTTCGCGTTCCACTCGCTCCCGTCCTCGGTGCTGGCCTCGATCGCGAGGCGTTGTCTGCCTGGACCGGCCGACGGCGCCGGTGGCGAATTCGCTTTTCTATGTGAAGGCTAACCGACGCGAGGCAGGCCCATCAACCCTCGTCTGCGCGCCGGGCGCTTAGCGGGGCAGATAAGTGCTCAGGTGGTCGGCACTTATGTCGGATACGAGAAAAACCCAGAAGACCTTGGCCTCCCCAAACTGGGCCAGCATCGACCGTAGGACGCGGACCTGCTCGGGGATGACCGTCACCTTGCGCACGTTGGGAGCATAGAAGCCGAATTGGGCCACCCAGCCTGCGGGCACGGAGCTGAGGGTGAGGCCGTGGTCGTCGTCCAGGATCACTGCCAGGGCCGATGCCGTGCTGCCAACGTCGGCCGGCGTGAGGCTCGCCAGGCGGTAGCCCGCGTCGAGGTTGATTGCGTAGATCACGCCGCCCAGGCTCAGGCCGGCATCCGCCGCCCGGCGGTCGTAGACCATGGGCAGCGCCAGCGCTTGCGAACCGGAGACGGCGTCCGAACCAACTGTCAGGACGGGCACCAGCGACGGCACGATCGACGGATTCGGGGTCGGCGTCGGAGGGCCGGCTGGCGTGGGTCTGGCGGAGGGCGACGCGCTGGCCTTAACGCCCGGCTTGGTGGGCGTGGCTTTGGGGTTGCGGGTCGGTGTCGTCGACGGCATGGGAATGGCCGTCGGCTTGGGAGTTGGCTTGGGCGATGGGCTCGCCGTCGGGGTCGCGCGCGCAGGGGGGCTCCCGGAAACGCCCGATGCTCCGCTCAAGGCGGTCTCCTGTGGCGTGGCGGTTGCGCCTGTGTCTGGTGACGGAGTCGGCAGAGGTCCCGCGCTTGAGACGATCGGGTTGCCGGCGGCGTCGACCTGACCGAACAGGAGCCCTTCCTCGTCCACAACGAAGTGGGCGTCGCCGATGACCCAGACCATCTTGGGCTGGCGCTCGACGATGTCGACGATTACGGTCGAGGGTAGCCGGACGTGCACGCTGGCCGACTTCACCGCCGGCAGCCGAACCAGTTCGGCCGCGGCCTTGTCCGTCTCCAATCGGAATAGGTTCGGCGTGCCGTCCATGCCGACGATCTGACGGATGATCGACTCGCTCGTGAATCTGGTGCCGTAAAGCTCCAGGACACGGCCCGAGAAGGACGGCGCATAGCCGATGCCGACGATGCCCAGCAGACTGACGGCCATTACCACGGCGGCTGCGATCTGAACAGACCGGAGGGGCCGCGACTCGTGCCGAACCAGGGCGCGCCGAACATGTATCCCCTGGCGACGGCTTGGTAGTCTCCGGCTTATCACTCCTGCCTCAGCGCGGCAGATCGGCTGCTGTCAGCCGCTGTCGGACGCGACCGGCATGACGCTGCACGGCCAGGTCCACGATCTTGAGGCAGACGGCTGCAAAACCGCCCAGGCCGTCTGCCGCCAATTGCGGAAAGAGGCTGATGGGCGTGAAGCCCGGAATGGTATTGATCTCGTTGAGGTAAAGCTCTTGTCCGTCAAGCAGGAAGTCAACTCGGGCAAAGCCCTCGCAACCGACGGCGCGATAGGCCTCAAGTGCCATCTCGCGGATCTGCCGGCCAAGGCGATCGTCCAGGTCGGCGCGGATATTTGTCACGGACGCGCCCTCGCTGTATTTGGCCACGTAGTCGTAGAACTCGCGCCCTGGGAAGATCTCGCCCGGCCCAAAAACCTCCAGCGCGCCCGGGTCATTGCCCAGTACGGCGAGTTCCAACTCTCGGGGGTGGTCGAGGTAGCGTTCCACCACGACGAGGGTGTCGAACCGGAAGGCCTCGTCGAGGGCGCGGCCTCGCTCCGCCGGAGAGTGGGCGATTGTCATCCCGACCGAGGAGCCCATTCGCGCCGGCTTCACCATCAGGCGCTCCTCGCCAACGCGCTCCGCAAAGGCGTTGAGTTCGTCAAGGACGGCCCCGGGGTCGTGAGCCCAGCGGGTCGCGGTCACTTCCGACCATTCCACGACAGGCAGGCCCAGGCCTCGGACGAGGCGTTTGTACAACGCCTTATCCATTCCCACGGCCGAGGCTGCCACTCCGGCCCCAGCGTAGGGCAGGTCGTATGCCTCGAGCAGGGCCTGGACGGTGCCATCTTCACCAAAAGGGCCGTGTAGAGCCGGAAAGACGACGGGCAGTGGACTGCGAGCGGCCAGGTCCTCGAGAGCCCGGCTGGGGCTGCGCGGCCCCGACGCGCCGACGGCGCGAGGGTCGTCGAAAGCGCCCGGACGCGGGCGGCCTTGGGACGCCTCCGCAGGGACCGACCACCAGCCGCCGGCGAGGTCGATGTAAATCCGCTCAACCGAGCGTCCGGCTTCCGCCAGGGCGTCAGCGATTGCCCAGCCCGAGACGACGGAGACGTCATGCTCGGCCGAAGGACCGCCGAGTAGCACCACCACGTTGTGCGTTCCCTCGGCCGCCTCGACCTGCTGGTTCTGCTCGCCCGTCATATCACCTCCTGCTGCGGTTCGGACCAGTCCCCGATGAATTGGACCTCATATCCCAGTGCAATGCCGAACCGCTCAGCAACCTCAGCACGCACCGTGTCGGCCAGGCGGCGAACGTCCGCCGCCGTGGCGCCGCCTGCGTTGACGATGAAGTTGGCGTGTTTCTCACTCACCTTAGCGCCGCCGATGCGCCTGCCCTTTAGCCCGCAGGCGTCGATCAAGCGGCCAGCCGAGTCGCCCGGTGGGTTGCGGAAGACACTCCCGGCACTCGGCTGAGACAGCGGCTGGTGATCCTGGCGCCAGCGCCGTATCTCCGCGAGCCTGGCCTTGATGGCGGCGGGATCTGCGGACGAGAGGCGAAATGTGGCGCCGAGTATCACGTCGGCGGGCGTGAAGTGGCCACTCCCCTGCCCCATCGAATGCTTGAAGCGGCTGTCCCGGTACGCCAGGCCGAGCGCCGTGACGGGCTCCACGGCCTCCGTCCCGTCCGCGCGCAACACCGTAACCGACTCCAGGGCCGCGGCCACATCCGAGCCGTGGGCTCCGGCATTGGCCCAGACTGCGCCGCCCACCGTACCCGGAATCGCTAACCCGAACTCCAGGCCGGAGAGTCCGGCGTGCTGCGCCAGCGTGGCTGCCCGCGCCAACGGCAAGCCGGCCTCTGCCATCAGACGCTCGCCATCCAGACGCGCTCCCTTGGCCCGATTGAGAATGGCTACGCCGCGCAGGCCCGCATCGGCGACTACCACGTTACTGCCACGTCCCAGCACTATCCAAGGAATTTGGCGGTCATTCGCGAAGCGGACGAGTGCCGCGAGCGCGGCGACGTCCGTGGCGACGGCCACCAGGTCGGCCGGGCCGCCGACCCGCATGGTCGTATGGACGGCCAGTGGCTCCGCGATGAGCGGACACACACCCGTCGCTTGCTGTAAGTCGGCAGCCAGGGTCACCAGCCGCGGCTCAGCGATTGCCTGCCGATCCCGCCCTGTCACACCGCCACTCCCCGTGATAGCGCTTCCAGCGTCGCGGACTCAGGCATGGGCCGCCTCTCCGCGGCAGCCATTACCAGCTCCGCCACAGCGTCCGCGGCGCCGGGTCGAGCCAGAACGTGGGCAGCTTCTGCCATAGCCTCGTGGACCTTGACGTCGTCCAGGATGGCTGTGGCCGCGAGTAAGGCTCTGGCGTCGAAAGCCGCGTCTTCCACGAGCCGCGCGGCGCCGGATCGGACCATCTCCTCGGCGTTGTGGCGCTGATGCCCGGCTGCGTGCGGGTACGGCACCACGACCATCGGCAGCCCAAAAGCCGCTACCTCGGCCAGCGTCGAGGAACCCGCCCGACCGATCACCAGGTCCGCGGCCGCCAGGGCCAGCGTCATCTCCTCGTCCAGGAACCGCTCGGGGCGGTACCGGCTGCGCAACTCCTCGGGCAGGGCGTCTCGTCCGGCTACAGCTTCCTCGTACCCGGCGTCGCCGGTGACGTGGAGGACCCGAACCCGTTCCGCGAGTCGCGGCAGGGCCTCTGCCACCGCCGCGTTGAAGCGTCGGACTGCCTGGGAGCCACCGAAGATCAGCAGGAGTTTCTCGCCGGCCGCGACTCCGAGGGCCGTCCGGGCATCAACCCGGCTCACACTCCGAGGGTCTCGGATCGGCGTGCCCGTGACGAAACATGGCCGCTTGCCTCCGCCCAGGGCGTGGCAGGT
>JAYVMQ010000217.1:0-5698 GCA_043758855.1 Chloroflexota bacterium | reverse complement strand
GCGAGAGCCATGCCTCAAGGCTGCTCTCGCGCCGTGCCAGCTCCGATGGCAGGGGGGTCCCACTGGACCTAAGTCTTCCCACGCAAATACAACAGGGATCCCGACCATAACCAGCTCATCAGCACGAAATGCCTCCACGAGGCCCCTGCGGAGCGCTGCTGGCGTTGGCTCCACGTGCATCGTGTCGAGCCCCACGACCTCCACCGACTCGAAAAGCGACTCCGCCAGCGCTCGCCGGGAGTTCGGTGCCTCTTCCCAGAGCGCCGGCAGGTTGCGCAGGAACTCGACCGACTCGGCCGGATCGAGACCCTGATACTGCGCTGCACTCTTGGCGCTCTCCTCTGCTTCATCGAGTCGGGCCATCTCAGCTTCGAGCCGGACGGGGTCGCGATGGCGGCGGTAGGCGGCGAGAGCATCGGCGCGTTCGCGCTCGATCCGGACTAGGGCGAAGCGGTCCGCCTCGGCACTCACCTGGCCTGTCATGACCTCGGCGATCGTGTCGGCCCCGAGCGATACGCGTTCGAGGATCTTGCCCACGACGTGCTCATACTCGGCCGCCTGGTAGCTGTGACCCGGTGTCCGCCGATGCTGGCCACGCAGCGCCTTGGCGGGGGCGTGGTATGCGGCGATGAACGCCTCGCAAGGCTCGGTGTGGCGATAGCGGCCGGTGTCCCCGATCAGTCGGCGACCACAGGCCGAGCAACGGAGCATCGAGAGCGCATAGGTCCGATGCGTGGCCGGGTGACCGTCGCGCGTGCGTCGAGTCTCCCGTACTGCCTGTACGTCGTCCCAGGTTTCGCGGGCAATGATCGGTTCGAAGTGCGTGTCCGAGCCATCGGGCAGGCGACCGGCGTATAGCGGGTTGTTCAGCATGCCGCGGACGGTGTGCAGCCCGATCCCGGTCTGCGCCGCAACCACGCGATCGGTCAGCCGTGCGGCTGCTAGCTCGAACACCTTGCGGACGGTGTCGAGTTGCGCTGGGATCGGTTCGAGGAGCTTCCGCTCGTCACGCCGGAAGCCGAACGGTGCCCGGCCGCCTGGGTCGTGCTGCTTGGTGAGCTTGCTCGCGTAACCCTCGCGTATGCGGCGGCTCAATCGGCGGCTGTAGCGTTCGGCGTCTGTGGCTTCGGCCACGAGCTGGTCCCAGTCGCGCTCACAGGAGGACAGGATCTGTTCGTCGGCGAACCAGACCGCGACGCCGGCAGGATGCAGGACGTCTTCGAGCAGATTGAGCGTCTGGCGCAGGTTGCGCTGCCAGCGAGACACGTAGCCGACGAGCAGGACATCGAAGGCACCGGCCGCCGCGGCATCGAGCATCGCCACCATGGCCGGGCTGCGATAGACGGTCCGGCCGCTGTGGGCGATGCGCCACTCCAAGCCGGTGTCGGCGAGACCCAGACGAGCGATGGCGCCATTCTGCAGCTCCGCCTGCGCCTCGGGGCCATAGCGGTCGAACTGGCCCGTTGTCGACTCGCGTATCCAGCGTGCGGCACGAAGGCCTCGGAGGTCATCGACGGAGCCGGGAAGTCTGTTCATCGGTTCGCTGCCTTCTCTCCGCTCATGCTGCGGCGTCCTTTCGCCTCACTGTTGGTGCCATCTTGCCACGGCTTGCGGCGTACTCCGCAGCCCGGCGTGCCGCGATCTCAGCCAGCGCCAGGCGCAAGGCAATGACGATCGAATCGGAGGGCGGGCGGATAGGCAGCTCGCTCATGGCGCCGACCGCTCTTCGGCCCCTTCGACCCTCGGCAGGATCGGCAGACCGACGCCGGCAAATTCGAAACGCCGGATCACGAGAGTGGAGTCCGGATCGAACACCGTCTCACCGGCCAGGGCGCGAGCGATGAACGCCAGCTTCATCTGGAAGCGAACACGAGAAGTACGCAGAGCCCCGAAGGTGACCGAGTAGCGGCGAGCCTTGGTGAGGAAGTGGCCACGGAAGCCGAGCATATGAGCCCAGGCTCGTAGACGAAGATGCTCGTATTGCGCAAGGCCCCCGAGAGCCCAGCAGGTCGCCATCATCGCCCGGGCGTGGTCGGTGACCGCCAGTCGGCCGATATCATAGGCGGAGCGCAAGCGCCGGTCGGCACCGCCGGCATTCTCGGCTGCCTTGGTGGAGTACTTGGCGAGATAGCCACAGACGGCGGTATCGGAGCCTTCGCCTGCCGCATCGGAGCGGATCGGCCGTATGTCGAGCTGAGTGCCCCAGCGGATTTCGAGCAGTGCTCCGTCCGGCCGTTCGATCAGCAATCGGGCCTGTAGGGCCGCCTCGGCGAGGATCTGCGCGAGTAGGTCGGCGGTCGCCCAGGCGGGCGGTGCCGACCGCTCGGGGCCATCGAGCCGCAGGATCACGTGGAGATGGACGAGGCCCCGAGTCTGGAACTCGGCCACCTTGACGAAGCTGACACGAACGAGATCGCCTATCTCGGTTCGCGAGACTCCTGCTCGTTCGGCGAGGAGCCGACTCATGCGAATGGTCGTCCGGCGCCACAGCGCCCCCGCGTGGGCGTTCCAGAGCACGGCACCTTCGTAGTCGTAGCAGTCGGGACAGAGCGGCTGACCGAGAGCGGGGTCCTGATCGGCATGTCGCATGTGGCAGGCGATCGGCCGGCCATGAGAACCCGTCGCCTCGTTCGCTCCCCGGTGACACGGCAGAGTCGTAGCGCCGTGGACAACCCGGCGATGGACAGCGCCGAACGATGGCGCCGTCAGGGTTGCGAAGACCCGGGGATGGCTTGCCAGCTCAGCCGACACACCCCTGACCTCGTCGCCTGTGAGTCCAGCGCGCACCAGAGCGTACGCATCGCGCCGGTATGTCGTCGAGCAACTCGGGCAGCGCGACGAGCGGCGGTTGCCGCAGGCCACGAGCACAACACCATCGGGGGTGTCCGCACTCGCGAAACGCTCGACGATCTCGCCGGTCTTGCGATCGACTGTGAGTCGCTCACCGGCGAGGCGGATCGGGGCCGAGCAACGGACGGCCAGAGGGGCCGAGGTGGCGTCGGGAACGGAGAACGAGAGCGAGCGGGGCGTGCTCGCGCCGGGTATGGCAGCGTCCATCGGAGCCATGTCCTTTCGGGTTCGGACGAAATGGCAACCGACGGGACGCGTTCATCTGGGCTTCGCTATGCGATGCCGTCCTCCGTCGGGGATGGTCCGATCGCTCCAAGGTCATGGCCCCCAAGCCTGATGGGCCGAGCGATCGAGCGATCAAGAAGGGCGGGTCACACCTCTTGTTCGCGGTCGAGCACGCCGACCGTATGCGAACCGTGACCAGGGTTCATGCCCGTGTTGCGGAGTTCCTCCGCCAATGCCCGCAGTCTGCACCGGCTCTGTGACAGCTGTATGGCACAGCTGGCCGACCCGAGCGCGATCTTTCAGCTCACCACGAGCCCCAGTGACACTTGCTCACCGACGTAGCCGTGTCCGTCTCGCAGCATCTCCCACCCTGGTTCGATGTCGGATCCCAGCCGGTGCGTTGAGCACAAGGGGGCGGAGTTCCGCCCGACTCCGCCTGTCCGGCCCGCCGGGCGGCCCTCCGCCCCGGTCAAGGCTCCTGGATCGATCCAGCAAGGGAGTGGCTAAGCCGTGTCAGTGCGTCGAGCGGTCGTATGGCCACTGCCGCGCGCGGATGGAGCGATGCAATGCCACGGTTGCCGCGGCGTGGTTACAACTTCCATTACTGCATCAAGGCGCCGTCGGCCCGCGCACGCTGGTTTCGCAGCCGCTCTGGTTGACGCTGGCCAGCTCACGCGCTGTGGGGCCAGCAGAGGGTGCATTCAGCCTGCTACTCTGATCACCGACGGGCACTTCGGTCTGATCTCCGCTGGGGGGGGGCAGCGAGCGTGGGCGTCGCGGGAGGAACCATGCACCGAAGACTGATTACCTGTGCGTTCGCGGTTGTCGCGCTGATGTCGCTATCGACGGCGGTCGTTAGCGCAAATCCAGGGGACAGCGCCAGCCAGGCGGCTAGTGCTGTCACGCGTGTGGCGCCGCCAGTCCAGGGGGAAGTTCGAACAAGAGCGGTCAGAACGCATGACGGCGCGTATGCCGCCACGTCTGCCCACACGACCACCAGCGCCCCGGCCAACTCCCGTGGCAAGCTCGCCTTCGCAAGCACCCAGAGTACGAAGACACTCACGATGAGCCTCCCACCGGAGGTGGCCCAGGCAGACGCTGTCCTTTCGAGTGATGGCTCTATCGTCTACGGCTCGGACAACGGCACCTCGTCCATCGTCGTACAGAACTTCACGAATGGCGTTCGCTTGTCGGCGACGCTGGCCTCAAAGGAGGCGGGGACTTCCTTCAGCTATCCGCTGGACCTCCAGAAGGGCTCTCGCATCGAGGTTCAAGACAACGGCGGCGTGCTGATCATCGGCCCGGACGGATCTTTCCTGGGTGGACTACTCGCGCCATGGGCCAAGGACCGCAACGGTGTCAGCGTGCCCACCCACTACGCAGTCCACGGCAACTCAGTCGTCCAGGTAATTGACGGCAATCCTGCCGCCCTGGCGTACCCAGTGGTGGCCGACCCATACTTCTTCATCGACCTGATCGATCACTACACCTGGGCGCTTACGTACTCCTACTGGGGATATACAGACCAGGTATATCCCACGCCGTGGGCGATCGCCATGTCCGGAAACTGGTCGGTTGCCGAGTATGGGTGGGAGGAACTCGTCCATAAGGATCCCGCCCACCAAAACCGCCTCAATGATGGAATGCACCAGCAGTACGACTGCCACCAAATGCTCGGCGCAGGCTTCTTCAAGTCTAGCTACAACCTCGATTGGTACCGGTACACCGTCGGGTTGGCGCAGACCATCCTGGACAGGTGCAACCCTCCGATCATCCAGTAATTAGCGAAGCGGGATCGGCCATGTCGGTCGATCCCGCTTCCACATTTCCTGGTTTGTGCAGCGACAAGCCACGCAATTTATCCAATCCGATCTAGTTCGGAGGTCAGAGTCTGGAATGAGAATCCGTCGAGCGGCAGTCGTCGTCGGGATCATTGTCTTGATCTTCGGTGTGTTGTTTGCGGTTGGGTTTGCCTACAGGAATGACTGGTTCCATGGACGGCTGCCCTCGACCACGCTGGCCAGCGACGAAACTCAAGCCGAAGACGTGGCCTTCTCCATAGCCTCAAACGCAAGCTGCGGGGAATTCGATGGTGACGAGGCCCCCAACGACGTATCTGCCAACACCTGGCAATTCGACTGCAGGATAGGCGACGTCCCGTACCGCATCTTCGTCTATGGCAGCGACCAAGCAAGGTCCGTCGGCCTGGCAGCGCTGCAGGCCGACGGCCGCCAGTACGTTGCCAAGGCGTACTACGCCGTGACGACAGTTGCGACCGAAGGCGCCGGCCAGACCACGCTAGCTTCGCCTCCGCCAACGTCGGTCCTGGATCCTTTCAGGTAAGAAGGTCACTCCTTCCGCTGAGCGACACACCCCGCGGCATACTCCATTCTCACGGGCTCGGACCCTGAGCCCACCAGACCACGTCGCTCCGGCGACCAAAAGAAGCTCCGGTCCCCGATCTCGTATCTTCGGACGAGATCGCTAGCGCGTCATGCGGAGCGCACCGAATGGAGCCACGGCTTGGTGTTGCCAGCCGCGCTGAATGGTGATGATCCGGCAGGATTGCGTGGAGACGTGACGGCAGCGGTCGATGGAGACGGGCCGGCTGGCGGTCACTGGT